>NZ_CP059223.1:327500-580138 GCF_014252415.1 Blattabacterium cuenoti | reverse complement strand
AATATTTAAAAATTTTATAATAAATATATTATTTACTAAAATGAAAATAAAATAAAAAATTTCAATTAATTAAAAAATATTTAATTACTTAATTAGATATGTAAATTTATGATTTCAATCGAATAAATTAGTATATAATTTTATGGACAAATATCTTGTTATATCTTTTTTCGTAACAGCTACAAAACTGTTAAGTTTTATAATCATTATGGTAATGATAACATTTTTATTTAAGAAATCATCGAATTTTTTTGTTAAAAAAATTTTAAGTTATATTTATATTGCATGGGGAAATATTTTTTATGAAAAAAAAGTTTTTGATAGTTTATCAAATTTTTTACCATTATTTTTAGGTTTTTTTTTAAGTAAATTTTTTTTTAAAAATCATGATATAATCATTGTTTATTTAGAAATAATATTTAACATTGCCTTTGTGTTAATTTCATTACAATTATTGATTAGAGTAATGAATTCTATTATGGAAATATCTACAAGTGAAAATAATCATAAAACAATAGCTGTTCATTCTTTTTCTCAATTATTAAAAATTATTTCCATAATATTTTGTATACTAATAATTATTGCAATTATTACAAAAAATAACTTAATTAGTATTTTAACTAGTTTAGGGACAATTACAGCTATTGTAATATTAATGTTTAGAGATACTATTTTAGGATTTGTTTCTGGATTACAAATGTCTTCTACAAAAATGATAAAAGTTGGAGATTGGATTGGAATTTCTAAATATAATATAGAAGGAAATGTACTTGAAATAAATTTGATATCTGCTAAAATAGAAAATTTTGATAAAACTATAACTAGTATACCTACTTATGATTTAATTTCTACAGCTGTAACTAATTTTGAAGTAATGCGAAAAAAAAACATAAGAAGAATTAAAAGATCTATAATATTTAATATTCAATCATTTTATTTTTATAATTCAGAAAATTTAAAAAAATATCAAAATATTTATTTAATAAAAAATTATATAAAAGAGAAACAAAAAGAAATAAATTCCTTTTATAAAAAAAATGTATACAATAATGTAGATTTAAATGCAAAAAGATTAACTAATATTGGTCTTTTTCAAAAATATGCTTTAGAATATTTATATCAACATCCAAATATATCTAATTCTGAAACATTAATGGTAAGACATTTGGAACCAACTCATTATGGTCTTCCCATAGAATTATATTGTTTTGTAAAAACTGCTGAATCTATTAAGTATGAACAAATACAAGCAAGTGTTTTTGACCATTTATTAACAGCTTCAAAAGAATTCGGATTAGAAATAACTCAAATAGTTAATTTAGATAAAAAACTAAATTCGATAAATAATAAGAAAATAATTATATGAGTTTATTACAATGAATTAAAATTTATAAAATAAATTTGGAAATATAAAGATGATTCTATATTATTAGATTTTTAATTAAATTAAAAAAATCTCCAAAAGAAAAAATATTAATTTTTTTTAAATTATTTAGAATTCATTTTTTTATTGTAAAAATAAGGATTAAAGTAAAATATGGTTGAGTTTTTATATTAAAAACTATATAATTGATTAGAGGTTATCTACATAGTAAATAATTTTTTAGATTTTTGTAAATAAATTATGTATTTTTCTAATAAAATCTGCAAATCAAAAAATATAAAAATAATTTTTTATGATTTTTAATTTTGAAAAAATAAAAAAATTTTATTCAGAATTCAAATATAAGATTGATAAAGTTAAATCTATAATCAATCGACCGATGACATATTCAGAAAAAATTTTGTACGCTCATATTGACATAAAAAAAATAAATCAACTGGAATTATTTGATCATAAAAAAAATAAAAATTCATATATGAATTTTTATCCGGATCGTTTAGCTATGCAAGATGCTACTGCACAAATGGCAATATTACAGTTTATGCAGACTAAAAAGAATCAAGTATCTATTCCCACTACTATACATTGCGATCATCTTATTTATGCTCAATATGGAAAAAAAAAAGATTTAATAAATTCCAAAAAAGAAAATAAAGAAATATATGATTTTTTAAAATCAACTTCTAATAAATATAAAATGGGATTTTGGGAACCAGGATCAGGAATTATACACCAAGTGGTATTAGAAAATCATGCATTTCCTGGAGGTATGATTGTAGGTACAGATTCACATACCCCAAATTCTGGGGGATTGGGAATGTTAGGAATAGGAATTGGTGGAGCTGAAGCTTCAGAAATAATGTCTGGTTATTTTTTAGAAATAAACATTCCAAAATTAATTGGTGTAGTTTTAAAAGGAAAAATAAGTGGATGGACTTCTCCTAAAGATATTATCTTAAAATTATCTGGGATCATTGGGGTGATGGGAGGATCAAATTCTATTATTGAATATATTGGAAATGGAACAGAAAATATTTCTTGCGCAGGAAAAGCTACCATATGCAATATGGGAGCAGAATTGGGCGCTACGTCTTCCTTATTTCCTTATGATTTTAATATGAAAAATTATTTAATAAATAATGATAGAAAATATATATCAACAATTATAAATAATAATAATATTCATAATTATTTAAAACCGGATGTTGAAGTTTATAATAATCCAAATAATTTTTATGACAAAGTTATAAATATAGATTTATCTGTTTTGGAGCCTTATATAAATGGACCTTTTACTCCTGATAAAGCTACTCCTATATCTAAAATGAAAAAGGAAATAAAAAAGAATAATTGGCCAAATAAACTAGAAATAGGATTAGTTGGATCATGTACGAATTCTTCATCTGAAGATTTATTGAAAGTTCTTGATATAATTAATCAAGCAAAAGAAAAAAGATTAAAAATTAAATCTAAATATATAATATCACCTGGATCTAATAAAGTTTATTCTCTTCTTGAGAAGAATGGATTTATTGATTCTTTTAAAGAATTTGGCGCCGAAATATTTTCTAATGCGTGTGGTCCATGTATTGGTCAATGGAAAAGAAATGATATTAAGAATAATAAAAAAAATACCATTATTCATTCTTTTAATAGAAATTTTTCATCTCGTAATGATGGAAATCCAAAAACATATGCATTTATAGCATCTCCAGAAATTGTTACTTCATTAGTTCTTTCTGGAAGAATAGATTTTGATCCAAGAAAAGATTCATTAATAAATGAAATTGGAGAAAAAATAAAATTAAAAGAACCAAAAATTATTGAAAATATTAAAAAATATAAATTAAGCTTAAAAGAATTAGGATATAAATATCCATTAAGAAATAATAAAAATATATCAATAAAAATAAATAAAAATTCAAAACGATTACAAATTTTATCTCCTTATTCTTCGTGGAATGAAAATGATTTTTTTAATGTTAAATTATTAATAAAAGTAAAAGGTAAATGTACGACTGATCATATATCTACGGCAGGACCTTGGTTAAAATATAGAGGACATATTGAAAATATTTCTAATAATTTATTAATAAAGGCTATAAATTATTTCAATAATAAAACAAATAAGATTAAAAATTTTGTTACAGGTAATTATGATACAGTACCAAATACTGCAAAGTATTATAAAATTAATAATATTATGAGTGTAATTGTGGGAGAAGAAAATTATGGAGAAGGTTCTTCTAGAGAACATGCAGCAATGGAACCTAGATATTTTAAAGTTTGTGTAGTATTAGTAAAATCATTTTCTAGAATACATGAAACTAATTTAAAAAAACAAGGAATTTTAGCTTTAACATTTTTAAATGTATCTGATTACTATAAAATAGAAGAAAATGATACATTTAATTTTTATATAAAAGATTTATTCCCTAATAAAAATTTATTTGTAGATGTGATTCACAATAATAAAAAAAAAGAAAAAATTTTAGTGAAACATTCTTATAATGATAAACAAATTCAATGGTTTAAATGTGGATCATCATTAAATTTTATACAAAAAAATAAAATATGAATTTTTTTAAAATTTTTTTAATAGAAATTGTAATAATTTACAAATTATTAATATCTCCTTTTATAGGAAAAAATTGTCGTTATATTCCTACATGTTCAGAATATATGATTCTTTCATTAAAAAAATGGAATATTTTGAAATCTATTTTTATGACAATAAATAGAATTATTAAATGTAATCCATTTATGAGAAATGATTGGAACTATGATCCTCCTGAATAAAAAATTAATTATAATAAATATATGGAAATATTAGAATATATCAATTGGAATCCTATTCATAAATTTAATATATGGAAAGGAATTACTATTCATATTTATAGTCTAATGTTTATTATTTCTTTTATATTAGGATGGTATATAATGCAGTATATATATCAAAACGATAATATTAATTGTAAATATTTGGATCCTCTATTGAGATATACTTTTTTTGGAACTCTTATAGGAGCAAGATTAGGTCAAGTTTTTTTTTATGATTTATCATATTTTTCTAGCCATTGGATTGAAGCTATATTACCAATTAAGGAAAACTATCATCAATCTTTATTTGGGATTATAAAAGGATATGAATTTGTAGGTTATAGAGGATTATCTAGCCATGGAGCTGCATTAGGTATTTTATTTTCTAATTTTTTATATAAAAAACTAGTATTAAAAGAAAAATCTTTTATTTGGTTATGTGATAGAATATGTATTGTTATTGCAATTTCTTCTATGTTTATTCGTATAGGTAATTTTTTTAATTCTGAAATAATTGGAAAACCTTGTAAATTTCCATGGGCAGTAAAATTTTTACAAATGGATAAGGAATATGGTAAAATGATACCGAGACATCCTACACAATTATATGAATCTATTGTATATTTAATAACGTTTATAACGCTTTGGGTTATATATAGGAAAACAAAAAGATTTAATAATGGATTAACTTCTGGTATTTTTTTTATTTTTGTTTGGTTTTCTCGTTTTTTAATAGAATTTTTAAAAGAACCTCAAGGTAACGAATTCATTAATTTTTATCATTTAAATACTGGACAGTGTCTTAGTATTCCACTTTTTTGTTTAGGAATTTTTTTATTTATTTTTTCAATTTTTAAAGAATATTCTATATAGAATGAAAATAATTAAAATTAAGATAAACAAAATATTTATTCGTTTTTTATTAATATTGTTATTGTTATTATTTTTTTCTTCTGAAAAAAAACAAAATGATAATTTTTTTTATGGGTTTAATATATTAGATATAATATTTATTCCAAATGGATTTTTACATATTATTAATAACAATTTTTCAATAAAAAAAATATATATAGAATTGTGTAAAACTAATGTAGAAAAAAATAATGGATCAAAATATAGATTTCATTTAAAAGAAGATAGTGGAATATTTTTCATATTAGAAAATGAAAATGAATATAGAAAAATAAATATGGAAAATGTTCAAATTCCCTTAGATATAATATATATAGATCAAAATAATAAAATTGTATATATAAATAAATATATTTCTCCAATGAGGAAAATAAAAATTAGGGATTTTCCTAAATCAACAAAAATAAAATATATTTTGGAAGTTAATGCAGGATCTTCAAATAAGTGGAATCTAAAAGAAGGATTCTCTAAAATTTATTTTAACTATTAGTAGTTATTATTTATTTTTAAGTAATAAATATATTCATATATTTGTTATAATAATAAAATTATATTATATAATGATATTTATATCTGAAAAAGCTAAAATTAAACTTAATTCCATTATGAAAGAAGAAGGACTCATAAAAAAAAAGTATTTTGTTAGGTTTGGAATAAAAAATACTGGATGTTCAGGAATTTCTTATGAATTATCTTTTGATAAAAAAAAAAAAGAAGAAGATAAATTATTTCAAGATAAAGAAATAAATATTCTAGTAGATAAAAATAGTATTAAATATTTAAATGGTACTATTTTAGAATATTCAGATGGATTAGATGGAAAAGGTTTCTTTTTTAAAAATCCTAACGCAAAACATACGTGTGGATGCGGTAAAAGTTTTTCACTATAAATGAAAAAAAAAAATAATAAAATATTAAAATATTTTAATAATTCTAATTATAAATATGGTTTTTTTTTATCAATAAAATCAGATACATTATCTGTAGGATTAAACGAAAATGTAATACGAAAAATATCTAAAAAAAAAAAAGAACCTGAATGGATGTTAAAGTGGAGATTAGAATCGTATTTTTTTTGGAAAAAAATGAATCCACCAAAATGGTCAAATATAAAATATAATGTTCCTAATTTTAAAAAAATTAGCTATTATTCTGCACCTAAAAGTAAAATAAATGTAAAAGATTTAGAAAATTCTAATTCGGAATTATCAAACATAGTTGAAAACTTAGGTATTTCTATTAAAAAAAATGTAGAAAATGTAGCTACAGATTTAGTATTAGATTCTGTTTCATTATTTACAACTTTTCAAGAAAAGTTAAAAAAAAAAGGGATAATATTTTGTTCAATAAATAATGCTATAAAAAAATATCCTAAATTTATAAAAAAATATTTAGGATCTGTAGTTTCAAAAAAAGATAATTTTTATGCTGCTTTAAATTCAGCAGTTTTCTCAGATGGTTCTTTTTGTTATATACCAAAAGGTATTCGTTGTCCAATGGAGTTATCTACATATTTCCGTATTAATGAAATGAATACAGGACAATTTGAAAGAACTTTAATTATAGCGGATAAAGATTCTTACGTTAGTTATTTAGAAGGATGCACCGCACCTCAAAGAAATATTAATCAATTACACGCTGCAGTAGTAGAAATAATTGCATTAGAGAATTCAGAAGTTAAATATTCTACTGTTCAAAATTGGTATCCGGGAGATAAAAATGGTATAGGGGGAGTTTTTAATTTTGTAACAAAACGTGGTTTATGTGAAAAAAAATCAAAAATATCTTGGACTCAAGTTGAAACAGGTTCGTCAATTACTTGGAAATATCCTTCATGTATTTTAAAAGGAGATTTTTCTTCTGGAGAATTTTACTCTTTATCTTTAACAAAAAATTTTCAACAATCAGATACTGGGACAAAAATGATACATATAGGAAATCATACGAAAAGTATTATTATATCTAAAGGAGTTTCTTCTGGAAAAGCTCAAAATAATTATAGAGGATTAGTAAAAATTTTATCTAATTCAGAAAATTCTAGAAATTTTTCACAATGTGATTCTTTATTAATAGGAAATAAATGTGGATCACATACTTTTCCATATATCAGTGTTAATAATTCTACTTCTCAAGTAGAACATGAAGCTACTACTTCAAAAATTGAAAAGGAACAAATATTTTATTGTAATCAAAGAGGAATTAATATAGATAAATCAATATCATTAATAGTTAATGGATTTAGTAATGATATTATCAAGAAATTACCAATGGAATTTGCGATAGAAGCAAAAAAACTTTTAGAAATATCTTTAGAAGGATCTATTGGATAATAAAATAAATTATTACCATATGCTAAGTATAGAAAATTTACATGTTTCTATAGGAGAAAATGAAATCCTTAAAGGAATTAATTTAAAAATTAATATTGGAGAAACTCATGTAATAATGGGACCTAATGGATCTGGAAAAAGTACACTTGCTAGTGTAATAGCTGGAAAAGATGATTATAATATAAAAAAAGGAAAAATTTATTTTTTTAATAAAAATTTATTAAATCTTTCTGTAGAAAAACGTGCATGTTTAGGTATATTTTTATCTTTTCAAAATCCAATAGAAATACCAGGGGTTCCCATAATAAATTTTATAAAAACATCCATTAATTCAATACGTAAAGAAAATAATTTGGAAAAAATGTCTTCTAAAGATATTTTATCTAAAGCAAAAGATGTTTCATCAATATTAAAAATGAACGAAAATTTTATATATAGATTTTTAAATGATGGATTCTCAGGAGGGGAAAAAAAACGTAATGAAATATTTCAAATGATAATGTTAAACCCAATCTTTTCTATTTTAGATGAGATAGATTCAGGATTAGATATAGATGCTATAAAAATAATAGCAAAAGGAATTAATATTTATAAAAATAAAAAAAATTCTATTTTAATTATTACACATTATAAAAGATTATTAGATTATATAAATTCAGAATATATCATACATGTTTTATATAATGGAAAAATTATGATATCTGGAAAAAAAGAATTAGTTAATGAACTTGAAAATAAAGGTTATAATTGGATTGAATCATTAAATAAATAATATTTAAATATAAATGATTTTAAGAGATCAAATCAATTTTTTAATTAAGAAGATTATTCAAAAAAATAATTATGATTTATCTTCTATAAAAAAAGAAAATATTGATCTTTATATAAAAAAAGGTTTAAATTTTTCTTCAAAGGAATCCCCATTTATAAAAAATTGGAACGAAAAAAATATTTATTCAATTTTTAATAAAAATTATAATTTATTATTTGAAAATTTTAAACAAAAAAAAATATATGATATAAATCACATAGAAAAAAAATTAGATCTTTTTTATCTAACAAAAAAATCATTTTTATTTGTTTTTTTAAATGGAAAATATATTGATCTATATCATCAAAAATATATAAATATTAAAAAATTATTATCCAATAAAATACATAATTTTTATGGAAAATTGTGTCATAAAAAATATGATGTATTTTGCAGTTTAAATACTATTTTTTCAAAAAATGGAATGTATATTGAAGTCCCGGATAATACTTTTTTAAAAAAACCAATAGAAATTTTACATATTTTTACAAATAAAAAAAATACAATATTTAATCCTAGAGTATTAATAATAGTAGGGAAAAATTCTTATGTTAAGATTATTGAACATTATAAATGTTATGATAAAAATCCTAATTTTATAAATTTAGTTAATGAGATTTATAGTTTAGATTTTAGTAAAATCGATTATTATAAAATACAAGATAAAATAAATAATTTATCCGTAATTGATAATACTTTTTTTAATCAAAAAAAAAATAGTAGATGTAATATTTTTACTTTTTCATTAAAAGGAAAAATAATTAAAAATAATTTAAATATTATTTCTAATGGAAAAAAATCTAAATCATGTTTATATGGATTATCTATATCATCTAATAATGAATCTATAAATCATTCTACTTTTATAAATCATAAATACTCTTATTCTAAGAGTTTTCAATTATATAAAAGTATTTTTTTTAAAAAATCTAATGGAATTTTTAATGGAAATATTAAAATAAATAAAAATATAGAGGAAATAAATGCGTTTCAAAAAAATAATAATATTTTAATGTCAAAAGAATCTAAAATTTATGCTAAACCTCAATTAAAAATCTTTTCTAAAAATGTTAAATGTTCTCATGGTTGTACAATAGGAAATATTAAAAAATCTGAATTACTTTATTTAAAATCTAGAGGAATATCTGAAAAAAATAGTAAAATTTTATTATTATTTTCTTTTTTTAATGAAATAATAAAAAAAATGGATATAAAAATTGGAAATTATATATGTAATAATATCAGTAAAAAATTGGAAAAATTTTTATAGAAAAAAAAATGTTATCCAAAAAAAATATAGAAAAAATTAGAAATGAATTTCCTATTTTAAAAGAAAAAATATATAATAAATCATTAATATATTTTGATAACGCAGCTACTACTCAAAAACCAAAAAAAGTAATTGAATCTTCAAAATTTTTTTATTCAAAAATAAATTCAAATGTTCATAGGTCTATGCATTTTCTATCTAGAAAATCTACCTTATCTATAGAAAATGTAAGAAAAAATATTCAAAAATTTATTTGTGCAAAATATGATTCTGAAATTATTTTTACAAAAGGAACTACGGAATCTATTAATTTAGTTGCATCTAGTATTAGTAATTTTATAAATAAAGGAGATGAAATATTAATTTCTCATATTGAACATCATTCTAACATCGTACCATGGCAAAATATCTGTAATATACAAAAATCAATTCTAAAAATTATACCAATTAATAAAAATGGTGTTATTGATTTAAACAAATTTGAATCATTAATTTCAAAAAAAACTAAAATAGTATCTATATGTCATATATCTAATGTATTAGGTATTATTAATCCAATTAAATATATTATTGATAAATCTCATAAATTTGGTGCTTGGGTTTTAATTGATGGCGCCCAGGCTGTTTCACATTTATGTTTAAATATGCAGGAATTAGATGTAGATTTTTATGTTTTCTCTGGACATAAAATGTATGGTCCAACAGGAGTTGGTATTTTATATGGAAAAAAAGATATACTGAAATGTATTAATCCCTATCAATTTGGAGGAGAAATGATTAAAAATGTAAGTTTAGAAAAAACTACATTTTCTTGTGTTCCATTTAAATTTGAGGCTGGTACTCCAAATATAGAAGGAATATTTGTTTTAGGAGAATCTATAAATTTTATTAGAAAAATAGGATTAAAAAATATTCAAAATTACGAAAAAAAATTAGTAAAATATGCTATAAATAAGTTAGAAAAAATTAATGATATATATATATATGGAAAAATAAATAAAATAGATAAAAAATCTAGTATTATTTCATTTAATTTAAATAAATTACATTGTTTTGATGTAGGATCTATTTTGGATCGTTTAGGAATAGCTGTTAGAACAGGATATCTTTGTGCACAACCGTTAATGAATTTTTTCAAAATAAATGGTATGATTCGTATTAGTTTTTCTATTTATAATACATTTGAAGAAATTGATTATTTATTTGATAGTTTAATAAAAGCAAAAAAAATGTTAAAACGATTATGAATGATATTGTAAATAATTATATGATTGCTGATTTATATGGTAACCAATTAAAATTAATTGAAAATAAATATGTTTATATTCCTTTTTTATCAAAAAAAAAATTAGGAGATGAGTTTTATATATATAAAATTCTTTTATTTTATAAAAATGGATTAATTAGTATTGGAAATCCATATTTGAATAATATAAGTGTTAAAGTTCAAGTTCTAAAACATATAAAAGGAAATAAAATAATTATTTTTAAAAAAAAGAGAAGAAAGGGATATAAAAAAAAAAATGGATTTAGACCAATTTTTTCAAAAATAAAAATAATTTCTTTTAAAGAAAAAAAATAAAAAAAATGGCTCAAAAAAAAGGATCTGGGAGTTCTAGAAATGGAAGAGACTCCTCTGGAAGAAGATTAGGAGTAAAAATCTATGGTGATCAACGTATTTCCATAGGAAATATAATAATTCGACAAAGAGGAACTAAACATCATCCAGGTAAAAATGTTGGCATTGGAAAGGATCATACTCTTTATGCATTAAAAAATGGAATAGTAAAATTTAAAAAAAGAAAAAATAATAAATCATTTGTTTATATTGTAGAACCTAAATAAGTAGAAGAAACTGGATAGTTCAAATAGGATAGAACAACAGTTTCCTAAACTGTAAGTTGTGGGTTCGAATCCCTCTCCAGTTATATACTATAATGGTCCCAGCTGGATTTGAACCAGCGACCTCCTGATTATGAGTCAGATGCTCTAACCAATCTGAGCTATGGGACCTTTAAAAATATTAAGAATAATGTCAATATAACAATATAATAATAATATAATTTATTTTAAATATAAATAATAAATTTTTTTATTGTTATCTTAATTCTATTATATTTATGGATAGAAATAAAATTGTTAAAAATAAAAAAATATTATCTATTTTTTTTATAGAAATAGCTGAAATTTTACAACAAGAATTTTATAATAATAAAAAATTTTTAGTAACATTAATTAATGTTAAATTTAATCATAACATAAATTTTTTAAAACTATACATTAATATTTATCCATTTTCAGAAAAAAATATTATTATTCATATAAAGTCTAAATTATCATTTTATAGAAATATTTTATCTAAAAAACTTAGATATAGAATAAAAAAAATACCTAAATTAGGTATTTATATTATTAATAAATAATATCCAAAAAAATTTATAAAAAATATTTTTTTATTGATTCAGATGCTTCTGTATTATAAAATACCTCTTTTGCTTCTTGTTCAAATTCTTTAATATTAGGAAATCTGTTAGAATAATGTCCTAATAATAATTTTTTTACTTTTGCTTTTTTAGCAATATTAGCAGCATGAATTGTAGTTGAGTGTCCTGTTTTAATTGCTCTATTTTCTTCTTTTTTTAAAAAAGTAGATTCGTGATATAACAAATCTACATATTTTATATGATCTATTATAGGAATATAATATGTTGTATCTGAACAAAATGCATAAGATAATATTTTAGGTGGATCAAATGTTAATTTTGAATTCGGTATTGTTTTACCATTTTTTTCAAAATCTTTCCCCAATTTTAAATTTTTAAAATCTGCTATTGAAATAGAAGGAATTTTATTAATTTCATTTATATTCAATTTTCTTTCACTTAATTTTTCTTTAAATAAAAATCCATTAGTATAAATTCTATGTTTTAATGGTATAGAAAAAATTTCTATTTTTTTATTATCCATTATTTTTTCTATCTTATTAGAATATAATTCTACGTAATAAATAAAATATTTTAATTTAGTATAAGACCATTTAAAATGAATTTCAATTATTTCTTTTAATCCTTTTGGAGCAAAAATAGTTAATGATTTCTCTCTCCCTAATAAGTGAAATGTAGATAATAAACCTATCAATCCAAAAAAATGATCTCCATGTAAATGAGATATAAATATATATATAATTTTATTAAATTTTATTTTTGCTTTTCTTAATTGTATTTGAGTGCCTTCTCCACAATCAATAAGAAAATAAAATCCCTTCATTTTTAATATTTGAGCTGTTGTATGATGATATTTATTAGTTGGAATAGAAGAATGACATCCTAAAATAACTAATGAAGATTTTTCCATTATATTTTTTTCATTTTTTTTCTTTTAAATCTAAATAGAAAATAAGACCCTGAAATTATAAAAATTGATCCTATCATAATAACTAATATATTCATATAAAATGGATTATTTTCATTTAATAAAATATCATGATTAATAGTGTAAAATATTCCAACTGTTGCTACCATATTATTGAATATATGTAATAATATACAATCTAAAATTGAAGAAGTTATGAAATAAGTATACCCTATAAAAGTTCCAATAAATAATCCTCCTACTAATTGCCATGGATTCATATGTGTTAGTCCAAATAAGAATGAAGAAAAAATAATAGCTTTAAATGGATGTATTTTACTTTTTAACATCCCATTCAATATAATTCCTCTAAAAAAAATTTCTTCACAAACTGGTGCTAATAATACAGTAGTTGATAAAAAAGGTAATGGATTTTTTACTTCTTCTTTTAAAAAGAATTCTATCTCTCTATACATGTTTCCTAAAATAGGACCATCTTTTGGAACTAAAGATGATAAATATTCGTTTAATATAATAGTATTAAACATTATAAAAAAAATAACAGCATAAATATACCAAGGAGAAATTTTTATTGATAATAAATTAAATACAAGTTTTTTTCTATAAGACTGATAAAAAATAAAAGTAAATAAAAAAATAAATGGTATTGAGTATGATATCGAAAACATAACACTTTCAGATAGATGAAAAACATCAAAAATTCTCTTTAAAGTAGAATTAAAAAAATTTATAGTAATAAATGAAAGAACTAAAAGAATAGATTCGATATAATTTATTTTAAAATAGTTTTTAATATTCATAATAATATGATACAAAATTATTAGATAACAAAAGTAATAAAATTTGATAATAAAAATGTATAAAATTGTTTAATAAATTTTTTTGTTATTTTCGTAGTTTATATTAATTGTTTATAATTTATAATACTAAATTTTTTATATATGTATTTTTTTAATTCTAAATCTATACTAAAAGATTATGATTCTTTTAAAGAATTAGATATTAATAAATCTAAAATTTTTAAACATTATGATTTAATTAAAATATTGAATAAATATAAAAACAAAAATATTTTTTCTATTAAAACTGTAGGATATTCTATAAATAATAGAAAAATATTTAAAATTAAATTTGGATATGGTAAAATAAAAATTTTTATTTGGTCTCAAATGCATGGAAATGAAACAACAGGAACAAAATCTATGATGGATATTCTTAACTTTTTATTTAAAAAAAAAGATCATGGAACTATAAAATTTTTATCAAAAAAAATTACTATTTTATTTATTCCAATGTTAAATCCTGATGGATCAGAATTTTTTCAAAGAAGAAATGCTATAAATATAGATTTAAATAGAGATGCTATAAAACTAATTTCTCCAGAAATTAAAATTTTATTTAAAGAAATAAAAAAGGAAAATCCAAACATATTATTTAATCTTCATGATCAAAAAAGTGTATATAACGTTAATAATAAAAAATTTAATCCTGCTATATTATCTTTTTTGTCTCCTTTATCTTCATCTTATAAAAAAAATATTAGTTTTGAAAGAATGAAATCTATGGGTATCATATATGAAATAACAAAAGAAATTAAAAATTTTATTCCTTCTATTGCTTCAATAGGAAGATACTCCGATAAATATTATCCTAATGCAACCGGTGATTGTCTACAAAAAATGGGATATTCATGTATATTAATTGAAGCAGGTAATTATCCTGAAGATAATAAGAAAAATTTAGTTAGAAAATATCATACATTATCAATGATATTTTCTTTTTACTTAATTTCTTTTAAAAAGAATATAGAAAAAAATTATAAATATTATTTATATATAAGGAAAAATAGAAAAGTTCTATTAGATAAAGTATATAGAAATATAAAAATAAATATAAATAACTCAACATTTTCATTAGATATTGGAATAAAAAATTTTGATGAATTTAATTTTAAAAAAAAAACTTTAGAATCTAAATTAAAAATAGTTGATATTGGAGATTTATCAAATTTTTTTTCTTATAAAGAAATAAAAAAGAAAAAAATACTTAATTTCATTCCTAAAATTGGAGATTTAGAATCTAGTATTTTTTAATAAAAATTATTTTTTATAATTTAAAACAGTCAATTTTTTTCTATTTTTTCTTCTTCTTCTACATATGATAGAACGTCCATTTTTTGTTCTCATTCTCCTCATAAATCCATGAACGTTAATTTTTTTTCTATTAGAAGGATTAAATGTTCTTTTCATATTAAAGTTAAAGATTAAAATAATATTTTAATATATTATGTATTGTTACTTAACGAAGTAAAGTTAATATATTTTTTCATATTGAATTTTTAAAAATTTTATTATTGGTATTACTGTATTACGTTAATATAATAAGTATTAAAAATCCTATAACAAAACCTGTTAAAAAAATAAATAAACGTCTCATTTCATGAGATATAATTAGTTTAGTTTAGTTAAATTATTTATCTGAATAAATTATTTACACACAATTATTTATTTCTTACTAGATATACATAAAATATGTTAAAAAAACAAAAAACTATTGCAAAAAAAATATTTTTTCAAGGAATAGGTTTATATACTGGAAAAAAAATAAATATTATTCTAAATCCTGCTCCAATATTTACAGGGTTTTTATTTGTAAGAATTGATTTAAATAAAAAACCTTGTATAAAAGTTAATTTTAGTTCTTTTAAAGAAATAAATAAAGGAATTATTTTAGAAAAAAATGGACTAACAATTTATGCAATTGAACATATTATGGCAGCTCTTAATGGAATGGATTTAGATAATGTAATAATAGAATTAGATAATATTGAGGTACCTATGTTAGATGGATCGTCTAAATTATTTGTGGATGCTATAGAAAAAGTTGGAATAATTGAACAAAATGCGGAAAAAAAAATTTTTACAATAAAAGAATTTTTTTCTATAAAAAATAGAAAAACGGGTGGAGAAATTATTGCTATTCCTTCTAATATATTTGAAATAATAATTTTTATGGATTTTGAATCTAATCAAATAGATTCACAAAATGCTTTCTTTAGAAAATTTGATCAATTTAAATTAATTGCTAAATCTAAATCGTTTTGTATTTTAAATAAGGATCATAGAAAAAAAAATTTGATAGGACTTAATTTTAATGAAATAGTTAAACATTTTTTATTGGATATAATAGGTTTTTTTTCATTAGTAGATATAAAAATAAAAGGAAAAATTATTATTCATAATCCTGATAATATTATGATGATAAAATTTTTAAAAAAATTAATGAAAAAAATTTATACATTAAATAAATTAAATATTGTTAAAATAGATTTAAACAAAAAAACAATTTTTGACATAAAAAATATCGCAAATATTTTACCTCATAAACCTCCATTTTTATTTGTGGATAAAATTATAGATTTATCAGATAATCATATAATTGGAATAAAAAATGTTACTATTAATGAATATTTTTTTATAGGACATTTTCCAAATGAACCAATAATGCCTGGAGTATTACAAATAGAATCAATTGCTCAAGTAGGAGGAATACTAATTTTAAGTAAAATACAGAATCCTGAATTATATTCAACTTATTTAATAAAAATAGATAAAGTAAAATTCAAAAAAAAAGTTATTCCTGGAGATATTATGATTCTTAAAGTATATTTATTAGAATCTATGAAAAGAGGAATAATTTTTATGAAAGGAATTGGATATGTAAAAAAAAACTTGGTTGTAGAAGCTGAAATGGTTGCAAAAATAGTACAAAAAATAAATTTATAAATATGAGTATTTTAATTGATAAAAACATTAGAGTTATTGTACAAGGTATGACTGGAAAAGAAGGAATGTTTCATACGGAACAAATGATAAATTATGGTACTAATATAGTTGGGGGAGTTACTCCAGGAAAAGGAGGTAAAAATTTTATGAAAATCCCAATTTTTAATACAGTTGAAGATGCTGTTAATAAAACAGGAGGATTTGTTAGTGTTATTTTTGTTCCTTTTAATTATTCATTTGATGCTATTGTAGAATCTATATTTTCAAATATAAATATAATTGTATGTATTACAGAAGGAATTCCAGTATCAGACATGATAAAAATTAAATATTATTTAAATAATAAAAAAACGATTTTAATCGGACCTAATTGTCCTGGAATTATTTCTCCTGAAAAATCAAAGGTAGGTATCATGCCAAATTCTATTTTTAAAAAAAAAGGTAATGTAGGGATTATATCTAGATCTGGAACTTTAACATATGAAGCGGCAGATCAAATTATGAAAATGGGACACAGTATTTCTACTGCAATTGGAGTAGGTGGGGATAGTATTATTGGAACAGATATTAAATATATTTTAAAACTTTTTTTACAAGATTCTGAAACAGATTGCATTGTAATTATTGGAGAAATAGGTGGACAACAAGAAATAGATGCAATTAAATGGATGATAAATGAAAAAATAATTATTAAAAAACCTATAGTTGGTTTTATAGCAGGAAAAACTGCTCCTCAAGGAAAAATAATGGGACATGCAGGTGCAATTATAAGAAAAAAAATAGAAACTGCACAAGTAAAAATGAAAATTTTGAAAAAATTAGGGGTACATATAGTTTATTCTCCAGATGAAATAGGTATAACAGTAAATAATATAATAAAGAATAATATCAAAAAATAATACAATGAAAAAATTTTTAATAATAGGACTAGGAAATCCTGGGGCTAATTATTATAAAACAAGACACAATATTGGATTCTTTATTTTAGATAAAATATCAAAAAAATATAATGTTTCTTTTATAGAAAGAAAATTAGGTTTTATATCAAAATTAGAATTTGATAATAAATCTATAATTTTGTTAAAACCTACTACTTACATGAATCATAGTGGAAAATCTATTTTTTTCTGGATTAAAAAAGAAAATATATATATAAAAAACATTCTTGTAATATCTGACGATATTTATCTTAAATTTGGAATTATCCGTTTAAGAAAAAAAGGAAGAAGTGGAGGACATAATGGTTTAAAAAGTATAGAAAAAGAAATAAAAACATCAAATTATTCTAGATTTAAATTCGGGATTGGAACAGAAAATAAAAATCTAAAAGAAGTTAATTATCATAATTATGTATTAAATAATTGGAAAAAAGAAGAATTAGATATTTTAGATTCAAAATCTAATAAAATAATAGAAATAATATTTTCATTTATCATAAACGGACTAAATAATACCATAAATTTAATTAAATAATGTATAAAAAAAATATTCAACCTTGTAGTTTAATTTTTAGGATAGAATATAGGATTCCGATTCCTATGGTATGGGTTCGAACCCCTTCAAGGTTATTTAAAATAAAAATTTTATATGATTCATTATATTCGTAATTTTTGTATTATTGCACATATAGATCATGGTAAAAGTACCTTAGCTGATCGTTTATTAGAATTGACTAATACAATACCAAAGAAAAGTAGAAATCAATTATTAGACGACATGGATTTGGAAAGAGAAAGAGGTATTACTATTAAAAGTCATGCGGTACAAATGAATTATAAGCATAAAAATGATAGATATATCCTTAATTTAATAGATACTCCTGGACATGTAGATTTTTCTTATGAAGTATCTCGTTCTATATCTTCTTGTGAAGGAGCTTTATTGGTGGTTGATTGCACAAAAAGTATTCAATCTCAAACAATATATAATTTATCTTTAGCATTAAAAAATAATCTTGTTATTATTCCTGTATTGAATAAAATAGATTTATGTGATTCAAATAATAATGTTTTAAAAGAAATAATGGGGCTATTGAAATGTAAAAAAAATGATATTGTTAATGTAAGTGCAAAATATGGAATAGGTGTAGAAAAAATATTACATGAAATAGTTAATAAAATACCCCATCCAAAAGGAGACACTGATAGTCCATTAGAAGCAACAATATTTGATTCTATATATAATCCATATAAAGGAATAGAAATTTTTTTTAGAATAAAAAATGGATCTATAAAAAAGGGACAACAATTAAAATTGTTTACCACAGGTAAAACTTTTTATGCTAATGAAATTGGTAATCTTAAGTTAAAAAAAATACCTAAAAATAAAATTAATACAGGAGATGTAGGGTATATAATATCAGGAATTAAAAATACTTCTGAAGTAATAGTGGGTGATACAATAATAGAATTTAATTGTTCTAAAATAACAAAAATAAAAAATATTGAGAAAGTAAAACCAATGGTTTTTTCTAGTATCTATCCAATAGATAATGATAAATATGAAGAATTACGTAATTCTATGAACAAATTAAAATTGAATGATGCTTCTATTTCATTTACTCCGGAATCTTCTCCTGCCTTAGGTTTTGGATTTCATTGTGGATTTTTAGGAATGTTACATATGGAAATTATTAAAGATCGTTTAGAAAGAGAATTTGGGGTTTCTATAATAGTTACAATACCTAATGTTTCTTATAAGATTTATACAAAAGAAAATAAAGTTATTACAATAAATAATCCATCAAATTTTCCAGAATTTGGAAAATTTAAAAAAGTAGAAGAACCTTATATTTTTATTTCTATTTTTACTAAAAAAGATTATGTTGGAAATGTAATATCATTATGTATAAAAAAACGGGGGGTTATGATGGATCAAAAATATTTTTCATATGAAAAAGTCAAAATATCATTTGAAATTCCACTATCAGAAATTATTTTAGATTTTTATGATAAACTAAAAACTATTACTAAAGGATATGCTACATTTGATTATAATTTTATTGGTTATAGATATTCTAATTTAGAAAAAATTACGATATTAATTAATAATGAAAAAATTGAATCATTATCAATGTTATCACATAAGGATAAATCAAGATCATTAGCAAAAAAGATTTGTAAAAAATTATCTATTTTAATTCCTAAGCATCAATTTAATATACCTATTCAAGCTTCCATATTTGGAAAAATTATAGCAAGAGAGAATATAAAACCTTTAAGAAAAAATGTTATTGATAAATGTTATGGTGGAGATATCAGTCGTAAAAAAAAATTATTAGATAAACAAAAAAAAGGAAAAAATAAAATGAGAAAATTAGGTAAAGTGGAAGTTCCATCTTCTACTTTTATAAATTTTTTGAAAATTAAAGAATGATCTATAAAAATAATTATATATGTCTATTAAAATAGGAATTAATGGAATTGGTAGAATAGGTAAACTAGTTGTACTTTCTGCTCTAAGTAGAAAAAATATAGAAGTTGTTTGTATAAATGATTTAATGTCTATAGAATATTTATCTTATATATTCAAATATGATTCTATTCATCAACATTTTCGAAATAATAAAATTATTGTTGATAAAAATTATTTAATTATAAATGGGAATAAAATTAAAGTTACTAATGAAAAAAATCCTAAAAATTTATCATGGGGGCTTATGGGAGTGGAATATGTCATTGAATCTACAGGTATTTTTTTAAATAAAAATTCTATTCTTGGGCACTTAGAAGCAGGGGCTAAGAAAGTAATATTATCAGCTCCTCCAAAAGGAGATGATATTCCAATGTTTATTATGGGTGTTAATCATAAAAAAATAAGTAAAAACGATATCATTATCTCTAATGCATCGTGCACAACAAATTGTTTAGCTCCTATTGTTAAAGTTTTGAATGATAAATTTGGTATAGATAAAGGATTAATGACTACTATACATGCAAGTACTTCCAGTCAAAATGTAGTAGATTCTATTTCACATAAAGATTGGAGATCCGGTAGATCATCATTAATTAATATAATTCCTTCATCTACAGGTGCTGCTAGTTCATTAGGAAAAATTATACCTAATTTAAATGGGAAATTAACAGGAATGGCTTTTAGAGTTCCTATTTCTAATGTATCAGTGTTAGATTTCACTGTTTGTCTAAAAACTAATGTTAATTATAATGATATAAAATATGAAATGAAAAAAGCATCTGAAACTACTTTATATGGAATTTTAGGTTACACAGAAGAAGATGTTGTTTCTACAGATTTTTTAGGGGATAATAGAATTTCTATTTTTGATGCTAACGCTAGTATAATGTTAACTTCAAATTTTATAAAAATAATATCTTGGTATGATAATGAATTTGGATATTCAAATAAATTGTTAGATATTATTAATTATATGAATGAAATTAAATAATAATGATTTATGGAATAAATTTAATGGAATCAAATCTATTTTTTTTTTTCTTGAAAATAAAATTTTTTAATCCATTACTTATTATTAAATATGGAGATTTTATAAACTTATTGTATAACGATATTTGATCAAATGTTTTTTGTGTTATTACAGTAGATATTGATTTACATTCGATAATTATATGAGGTTTATTATTTTTTTTTACCAGTATATCTAATCTTTTATAAAAAAATTTATTTATGTATATAGGGTATTCTAATAAAATGTTGGAAGTATGATACTTTTTTATCTTTTTTAACAAAAAAATTATATATTGACGTGTTACTTCCTCTTCTTTATAAAGAAGAAATTTTTTTCTAATTGTGCAATATATATATATCTTTTCTTTTTTTTTTTTTAAAAAAAGATATTTTTTTATGAAAAAAGACAATGTATTCATTTTATTTAATAATTTTATTGAATTTAATACAAAATTAAAATGAATAATAAAATACATAATTGTATAATTATAGGGTCTGGACCAGCAGGATATTCTGCCTCTATTTATGCAGCTAGATATGGTTTAGATCCAATTATAATTTTAGGAGATTTACCTGGAGGACAATTAACTAATACAAATTATGTTGATAATTATTTAGGATTTCCCCATGGAATTGATGGAAATCAATTTATGGATAATTGTAGAAAACAAGCAGAACGTTTTAATGTTGAAATATTAAATGAATCTGTATATGAGGTAGATTTATGTAATTATATAGGTGGAATTCATAAAATATTTTTTGGAAAAAAAAAAAATAATTTATTAATGAGCAAAGGAGTTATTATTGCTACAGGATCTACTCCTAAATGTCTTGGAATTAAAAAAGAAAGACAGTTACTAGGTGCAGGTATTTCTTTTTGTGCTACTTGTGATGGATTTTTTCATAAAGGTAAAGATATAGCTATAGTAGGTGGTGGAGATACTGCTTTAGAGGATGCTCATTATTTATCAAGAATTTGTAAAAAAGTATATTTATTAGTTAGAAAAAATTATTTTAGAGCATCTAAAATATTACAAAATAATATTATTGATAATGATAATATTAATGTTTTATTTCAGTCTACTATATCAGAAATTATAGGAGATAATGTTTTAAAGGCAATTAAAATATTTAATCATAATACAAAAAAATATCAATTAAAATTAATTAGTGGATTATTCATCGCTATAGGTCATCATCCGAATACAAATATTTTTAAAAATAAATTGAATTTAAATGATAAAGGATTTATTATAGTAAAAAATGGAACAACTAATACTAATATACCAGGAGTTTTTGCTGCAGGGGACGTTCAAGATCCTAACTATAAACAGGCTATTACTTCTGCTGGTAGTGGATGTATGGCAGCATTAGATTTAGAAAAATATTTATATTCATTATAAAAATTTTTATGAATAATTTTATAAAATTTTTAGTATCTCATTCAAAATCTTATGGATTTATTTTTCCTTCTAGTGATATTTATGGAGGAATCAATGCTATTTATGATTATGGACAATATGGAATAGAACTAAAAAATAATATAAAGGAATTTTGGTGGAAGTCGATGACTTATCTTAATGATAATATAGTAGGAATAGATTCATCTATATTAACACATTCAGATATTTGGAAATCATCTGGACATATTGATGAATTTAAAGAACTATTAATTGATAATAAAAATTCTAAAAAAAGATATCGGGTTAATATATTAATCGAGAATTATATAAATAAAATTTTCTATAATAATCATAATAAAAAAAATAAAATTTTAATTCGTTTAAATAAATCTTTAAAAAAAAAAGATTTATCGGATATAATTAAATTAATAAATGAATTAGATATATATGATCCAATTAGTAAAAATAAAAAAGATAAATATTGGACCAATATGCATTTTTTTAATATGATGTTTGAAATAAAAAATTCTAAAAATTTATTTCTTCGTCCAGAAACTGCACAAGGTATATTCTGTAATTTTATTAATGTACAAAAATCTAGTAGAATGAAAATTCCATTTGGAATTGCTCAAATAGGAAAATCGTTTAGAAATGAAATTGTTGCAAGACAATTCTTATTTAGATTAAGAGAATTTGAACAGATGGAAATGCAATTTTTTATTTATCCTAAAGATGAAAAAAAATGGTATAAATATTGGATAAATAAGAGATTAAAATGGCATTTATTATTAAATTTAGGAAAAAATCAATATAGATTAATTAATCATAAAAATTTAGCTCATTATGCTACTTTAGGAGTGGATATAGAATTTAATTTCCCTTTTGGTTTTAGAGAATTAGAAGGAATTCATTCTAGAAGAGATTTTGATTTAAAACAGCATGAGTTATCCACTAATAAAAAATTTATAGTTAATGATGGAAAAAAAAATAAATATATTCCATATGTTATAGAAACCTCTTTAGGATTGGATCGTTTATTTATGGCTATATTAACATCTTCTTTAAAAGAAGAAAAACTAAAAAATGGAAAAAAACGTATTGTATTAAAAATTCCTCCTTATTTATCTCCAGTAAAAGCTGCTATATTACCATTAGTTAAAAAAGATGGATTATTGGAGATTACAAAAAAAATATTTAATAATGAAAAAGTAAATCATAAAATAATTTATGATTGTAAAGATTCAATAGGTAAATTATACCGAAAACAGGATGCAATAGGTACACCATTATGTTTTACCGTAGATTATGAGACTATAGAAAATAATACAGTTACTATGCGTTATAGAGATAATATGCTTCAAGAAAGAATTCATATAAAAGAAATTTCACAAAAAATAGAGTCAAAAACTGGGTTAAAAAATATTTTAGAAAAACTATTAAAATGATTAATTTTTATCTCTTTTTTCAATAGAAAAATATTTTTTTAAAAGAAATTCTATTTTTTCCATAGATTTATCTATAATTTTTTTTGTTAAAGTCATTTTATTGCTTTCAAAATAAAAACTTATAGTATAAGATTTTTTTGATATAGGAATATTACTTCCTTGGTAAGAATCATATATATATATATTTTTTATTATTTTATTTTTTTTGTTTTTAATAAAACTGTTCAATTCCTCAAATGAAACATTACTATTAATAATAAAAGAAAGATCTCTTTTTATAGTCGGATATTTTGATATAGGTTTATATGAAATTTTGTTATTTCTAATAATAGAAATAATATAATCCCAATTCCATTCAGCATAAAATATTTCATGATTATTAGCATATATATCTTTTACTTTTCCAAGTAAAACTAAAAATTTTTCTTTATATAAAATTGATAAACAGTTACATAAAAAAGGATTTTCTATATTTTTTTGTACATAATCTAAAACCCCTATTTTTTGAAAAATTTGTTCTATAATACCTTTTAAATAAAAAAAATCTAACATTTTAGATTTTTTTTCTATTTCTGATATAGAAATACTAAGTATTTTAGATTCTATAAAATTATTATTTTTTTTATAAAAAATTTTTCCTATTTCAAATAATTTTATTCCATTTTCTTTAATAAAAGATCTATTATAATTATAATTGTATAGAATACATTCTACTATGCTAAATAACATTGTAGAACGTATTATTTTACTGTTATGATTATCTATATTAGAATTAATTATACTTATTTTTTCTTTATTTAATTGATAATCATATAAAAATTCTATTTTATCGTAATTTCTAATAGTTGAAGTAATAATTTCTTGAAATCCATTATATATTAATTGTTCCGATATAGTTTTTTGTATTTCGTTTTCTTTTTTATATAAATAATTATTAGTTGTATAAATAGTATTATGATTTAATTTTTTTAGGTAATCTATACCATAGATTCGTAATATTTCTTCTATTAAATCAATTTCTCTTTTTATATCAGTTCTATATGTCGGAATAGAAACTAGTAAATAATTATTTTTTTCTTCATTTATATAAATATTAAGTAATAATAAAATTTTTTTTATATCATTTTTATTTATTTTTTCTCCAATGATATTTGATACTCTATCATAATATAGTTTTATAACTATAGATTTTAATACAATTGGATATATATCTATAATGTTAGATATATTGCAATTAATTTTGACAATATTTTTTATAAGAAAAAATAATCTACGTAATACATATATAGTTTGGTTAGGATCAATATTTTTTTCAAGTAAAAATTGAGATTTTGTTTTAATTAAATATTTTTTTCTAATTAAATAAATATAAGATGGATTTACACATATAATTCCTAAAAATATATTTTTAGTATTTTTATCAATATGTCCATTTTTTCCACTATTTATAACACCTCCTAAAGATAAAATATTTTTTTTATCAGAAATTATTAATTCATCCTTATCTATTTTTACTAAATTATAATTTTCAGTAAAAAAATTATTATTTGTATTTAAGCTTTTTATAAAAATTTTGTCTCCAATTATTTTATCTAGATCAAATAAATGTATAGGAATACCTAGTTCTGAAATTGTATAATTAATGATATCAATTATATTATTTACACTGTGAATACCTATAGATTTTAAATTTGAAATAAGCCAATTAGGGGATGAATTTTTTTTTATATTAAAAATAGATACTCCAGTATATCTTATAAAAAGATTGTTACTTAATAATTTTTTATCTAAAGATATAGAAATATCATTTTTAATTGATGTTGGACATAAAATTGTGTCTAATTTTAATTTCTTAATTAGAATATTATAATTATGAAATTTTAAAAATGCATAAATATCTTTTGCAATACCATAATGACTCATTATATCATGACGATTAGGCGTAAATTCTATATTTAGAATAATATCTTTATGATTATTTTTGTGATATATTTTTTCATAATTTTTTATTGTTAATCCTATACTTGATAATAAATTAATAAATGTTTTTTCATCAAGATTTATAGAATATAAGTATTTTTTTATCCAATTAAATGATATTTTCATTATGAAATAAATAATTTTTTACTATTATCTATAAATAGCGTGAGGGGGAATTGAACCCCCGACCTTTGGGTTATGAATCCAATGCTCTAACCAATCTGAGCTATCACGCCAATAGATTTTTTTTAAATTTAATAAATGAATATATAATATATTTATATAATTTATGATATATTTTTTAGTTTATGATTATTGATTTAAGTGGATTAAGAAAAAATTATTCTAATAATTATTTTTCATGTTCCGAAATACCAATGGATCCATTTCAATTATTTCATGATTGGTTTCAATATGAAAAATCTTTTTCTGAATCAGAAAATAAAGAGATTAATGCGATGTCTTTATCTACTATAGGAAAAGATGGTGCTCCAGAAACTAGAATTGTTTTATTAAAAGAATATTCTAATAAAGGATTTATTTTTTATACGAATTATTATAGTTCTAAAGGAATTTCAATTAAACTTTATCCTAAAGTTTGTTTATCATTTTTTTGGGAAAAAACATCTAGACAAATAATAATTAAAGGAATTACATCTAAAATAAAAAAAATAAAATCTGATATTTATTTTGAAAAAAGACCAATAAACAATAATTTAGGATCGTGGGCTTCAAGACAAAGTTCTATTATCCCATCTAGAAAATATTTATTAAATAAATATAAAAAATGGAAAAATTTTTTCAAAAAAAAAGATATATCTAGACCTTTTTATTGGGGTGGATATCTAGTCTACCCATATAAAATGGAATTTTGGCAAGGAAAGCCAAATAGATTACATGATAGACTTTCTTATGAATTGAAAAACAATAAAGAATGGATAATACATAGATTATCTCCATAAATAGAAATTTATTAAAGATAAAGTTTTTTTTATAAAAACTTTATCTTTAATTTTTTTTAATTATAACTTTGTAAGTTCTGCTCCTATTTTAAATTTAGCTACTTTTTTTCCAGGGATATATATTTTTTTTCCTGTTCTAGGGTTTACTCCATTTCTAGGATTTCTTTCCACTACAGAAAAGGTTCCAAATCCAACAAGAGTAACTTTATCTCCTCTTTTTAATGATTCAATTACTGTTTGAATAAATGCATCAGTAACACTTTTTGCTTTTATTTTTGTTATTCCAGTTTTTTCAGCTATTGAATTAACTAATTCTGTTTTATTCATAATTGTAAAATTATTTTAATTAACTATAAAACAAGATTATAATTAATAAAAACAAATATAACAAATAACTAATACCTAATTGTTATTTAACAAATAGATTTTTTTTTATTTTTATTCCATTAATAAAATTTTTTATTGCCATTTTTTTTTTTCCTTCTATTTGACATTCTAAAATTCTAATAAATCCTTCTTTTATAGAAATAAACATATTATTAGTATTAATAATTATCAACCCTATTAAATAATTATGTACACATTTTTTTTTTTCGGAAAGAAATATTTTAAATCTAAAAAAATTTTTTTTATTAAAATATAATAATGTCCATGCAGAAGGATAGGGACTTAATCCCCTTATTTTATTATAAATGGTGTCTATAGGTAGATTCCATTGGATTCTGCAATCTTTTGTAAATAATTTTGGGGCTTTTTTTATAGAAAAAGTATTTTTTTTTTTTAATGAATAATCTTTTTTTAAAATTTTATTTATACTAGATATAATAATAGATCCACTATTATTTTCTAATTTCTTTTGTAACTCTCCTGCTGTGTCATTATCTCCTATTTTTACTTCTTTTTGTAAAATTATTTTTCCACAATCTATTTTTTCTTCTATAAAAAAAACAGTTAATCCAGTTTTATTTTCTCCATTGAGAATAACCCAATTAATTGGGGCAGCTCCACGATACATCGGAAGTAAAGATGCATGTAAATTGATAGTTCCAAAACGGGGTAAACTCCATATTTTTTTTGGAATAAATTTAAAAGAAACTACTATATATATATCCGCATTCCAAATTTTTATTTGATTTATAAATATTGGATCTAATAGATTATTAGGTTGTAATAATGGAATTTTTTTTTCTAATGAATATTTTTTTATAGGATTAAATTTAATTATATTTTTTTTTTTATGATCTGGATTAGTAATTATTCCAATAATATTGTATTCTTTATCATATAATTCTTTTAAAGATGAAATAGAAAACTGATTAGATCCTATAAAAACAATCTTTGGGAATTTTTTCATATAATTTATTTGTAATTTAAATTCACTATTTTTATCTTGTGATTTTGTAAAAGAAAGACTCATTGATTTTTGAAAATCAAATATATAAATATATAAAAATTAAGAATATTACTTTTTTTGTTTTAAAAATATTATAATTATTATGTATTGGACTTTAGAATTAGCTTCTCATTTAGAAGATGCCCCTTGGCCAGCAACGAAGGAAGAATTGATAGATTTTGCAATTAGAACTGGAGCACCTTTAGAAGTAGTAGAAAATTTACAACAACTAGAAAATGGAGAAGAAGAAATCTTTGAATCAATTGAAGATATCTGGGCAGATTATCCTCGTGATGATGAAGATTTTTACTGGAATAGAGATGAGTATGAACTTTAAAAGTTATGGTTATAGTTAACAATGGATTAACACTAATTTTTTTCAAAAAATATTAATGAATTTTATCAAGAAATTTTTAAAAAAATTTTTTTTAAATAAAAACGAAAAAGATCTAAAAAAAATAAAAAAAATATTGGACAAAATAAAAGAAAAAAATAAAGAAATATGTTTATTATCTCATGATGAATTAAGAAATAAAACTTTTTATTTAAAAAATCTTATAAAAGATTCTCTAAAAGAATTTGATCAACAAAAAAAAATTTTGTTGGAAGAATCAAGAAAAAATTGTTCCATTTCTAATCTAGAAAAGATTTATTATTCTATAGAAAAAATTAGAGAAAAATCATATGAAACCGAACAAAAAATTTTATTAGAGATATTACCAGAATCGTTTGCTATTATTAAAGAAACAGCAAAACGTTTCAAAAAAAATAAAAAAATTATAGTTAGATCAACTTTTCTAGATAAAGAATTATCAAAGACAAAACCTTACGTATTTTTACATAAAAAAAATGCTATTTGGAATAATGAATGGAATGCTTATGGTAAAAATGTAATATGGGATATGGTGCATTATGATGTACAGCTAATGGGGGGTATTATTTTACATCAAGGAAAAATTGCGGAAATGGCTACAGGTGAAGGGAAAACTTTTGTTTCTACTTTATCTGCTTATCTTAATGCTTTATCTGGAAAAGGGGTCCATATTGTTACTGTAAATAATTATTTATCTAGAAGAGATACTGAATGGATGGCTCCTTTAATGGAATTTCATGGATTAAGAGTGGATTGTATTGATAATTATTCATCTAATAATATTGAAATGCGTAAAAAAGCATATAAAGCAGATATAACTTATGGAACTAATAATGAATTTGGATTTGATTATTTACGTGATAATATGGTAAATGATAAAAAAGATTTAGTTCAAAGAAAATTGAATTATGCTATAATAGATGAAATAGATTCTGTACTAATAGATGAAGCAAGAACACCATTAGTTATTTCGGGGCCTGTAGATCCTGAAAAAGACAATAAAAAAGAATTTGAGATTTTTAAAGATAAGGTAAAAGATCTTGTACATGAGCAAAATTTAATAGTAAATTTTTTTATTAAAGAATCTAAAAGATTAATAATAAATAAAAAAATTAAATTAGGTGGATTTAGATTACTTCAGGCATATAGAGGATTACCAAAAAAAAAATCTCTAATTAAATTTTTAAGTGAAAAAAATGTTCGTTCTTTTTTACAAAAGATAGAAAGTCAATATATACAAGATTATGGAAAAGAAATGTATAAAGTAGATTCAGAATTATATTTTGTAATTGATGAAAAAAATAATACGGTAGAATTAACAGATAAAGGAATAGAATTTTTATCAAGAAATGTAAAAGACCCCAGATTTTTTGTATTGTCTGATATTAATTCAGAATTATCTGATTTAGAAAATAAAAATTTGTCAAAAGAAGATGAGATAAAAGAAAAAGATTTTTTAATTAAAAATTTTTCTATTAAATCTCAAAGAATTCATATTATTAATCAACTACTTAGGGCTTATACATTATTTGAAAAAGATGTAGATTATGTTTTATTAGGAAATAAAGTTAAAATAGTTGATGAGCAAACAGGTAGAATCATGGAAGGAAGACGTTATTCCGATGGATTACATCAAGCTATAGAGGCAAAAGAAAATGTTTATGTAGAATCTTCTAGTCAAACTTTTGCAACTATAACATTACAAAATTATTTTAGAATGTATAATAAAATATCTGGGATGACAGGTACTGCAGAAACAGAATCAGGAGAATTTTGGCATATCTATAAATTAGATGTAGTGGTTATTCCTACTCATAAACCTATTAAAAGGAAAGATTTACAAGATCTTGTATTTAAAACAAAAAGAGAAAAATATAACTCTATAATAGAAAAAATTATTTTTCTTTCTAAAAAAAATAATAGGCCAGTTCTTGTGGGAACTACTTCAGTAGAAGTATCGGAATTTTTAAGTAGAACACTTAGTTTTAGAAAAATAAGACATAATGTTTTAAATGCAAAATTACATGAAAAAGAAGCAGAAATTATATCAAAAGCTGGTTTACCTGGTCATGTAACAATAGCTACTAATATGGCAGGTAGGGGTACTGATATTAAATTATCACAAAAAGTAATTAATAATGGTGGATTAGCTGTTTTAGGAACAGAAAGACATGATTCTAGAAGAGTTGATAATCAATTAAGAGGAAGATCTGGAAGACAAGGAGATCCAGGAAGTAGTCAATTTTACATTTCTTTAGAAGATGATTTAATTCGACTATTTTTTGATTCAGAAAAACTTTCTAAACTAATGGATAAATTTGGACATAAAGAAGGAGATATTATTCAACATTCTTTATTAACAAAATCTATTGAAAAAGCTCAAAAAAAAATAGAAGATAATAATTTTAGTATTAGAAAACGTTTGTTAGATTATGATGATGTAATTAATAAACAAAGAGAATTTATTTATGAAAAAAGAAAAAATGCATTATATGGAAATCAATTAGATTTAGATATATCTAATATGATATATATTTTATTGAAAATTATGATTTCCAAAAATAAATTTATAAAAAATTTTGATAATTTGAAATTAGATTTTTTTCAAGTATTTGGTATTAAATGTTTAATAAAAAAAAATGAATTTATTGTTAATAAAATTGATGATTATATTGAAAAAATTCATAATTCACTTATTGATTATTATAAAATTAGAAAAAATAATATAATTACAAATTATATTAATCCATATATATCTAATATTAAAATTAACAATGATATAGATGATTATGAGATACAAGTAATATTTACAAATGAAAATAAAAATATTTTATGTACGTCTAGCTTATGTGATTTTAATATTACTAAAGGTGAGTCTTTATTTTTAGATTTTGAAAAAAAATCTATATTATTTTTTGTAGATGATACATGGAGAGACCATTTAAAAGAAATGGATAACTTACGATTCTCAGTTCAGAATGCTGTTTTTGAACAAAAAGATCCACTTATTGTATATAAACAAAATGCATTTAATTTATTTCAAGAAAGAATTTATGATATTAATAAAAAAATACTTTATTTTTTATTTAGATCTAATATATTGATCGATAGTATATCATCTATATTTAAATATGATAGAAAAAAAAAATTTGGTAGAAATAATAAAATTAAAATTCGTAACGTTGTCACCGGAGAAAGAAAAAAAATTAAATTTAAACAATATGATTCTTTTTTTAAAGAAGGAAAATGGATTATAGAATGTGATGATTAATAAAAAAAAATTAATAAATAAAGTATGAATAATTTAATAAAAAAATTAACATATGTATTTTTTTTATTATAATTTCAATAATTATATTTTCTTATTATTTAATAAGTTTTGGGGCAAAAAATAAAAATTATAATTCTATTGAAAAAATTCCATATAATAGTTTTGGAGTAGTGTTAGGAACTTCTAAATTTTTACATGGAGGAGGAATTAATTATTATTTTAAGTATAGAATGGATGCAATTAAACTACTTTTATATAAAAAAAAAATAAAATATATTATTGTAAGTGGAGATAACAAAGAAAAAAACTATAATGAACCTAGAATGATGAAATTAGAATTAATAAAAAGAGGAATACCATCTAATATTATATATGAGGATTTATATGGAATCAATACTATAAACTCTATAATAAGAGTTTATAAAATTTTTCATCAAAAAAAATTTACAATTATATCTCAAAAATTTCATAATGAAAGAGCAATCTTCATTGGAAGATATCTAGGATTAGATGTTGTTTCATTTAATGCTAAAAATTTGAAAAATTATAGTAATAAAGTATATTTTAGAGAAATATGTTCTAGAATTAAATTATTTTTTAGAATTTTTAAATCATTTTTTTTATTTAGAACTATATAAAAATTTTTTAAAAATTTCTGCATTTTTACAATTTTTTGTATTTACTTCTAATAAAAATGGATGACTAGATTTTTTCCAAAAAAATGATAAAATATATTTTAGTCTATATAAATTGGATACTTTCTCATAATTCCACTTGTACATTTCACATAATTTATCTGCACATAAATCGTGTTTTGTTTCAAAAAAATTAAATACTTCTTTTTCAAATTTTTCATTCGAAATTATACTAAAAATATTTCCACATTTATTATTTATAAGTATTATTCTAAAATTTTTTGGGGTATAATTATTCCATAATGCATTGCTATCGTAAAAAAAACTTATATCTCCGATAATTAACGTTACAATTTTTTTACTAGCTAAAGAATGTCCTACTGCAGTTGATACACTCCCATCTATCCCTGATATCCCTCTATTACAATAAGAATCTATTCTTCTTTTGTTATTAAATAATTGATAATATCTTATGATCATACTATTTCCTAATTGTAAAACTGATTTTATAGGAATTTTTGAAAAAATAAAAAAAAGAGCTTTTAGATCTGAAAAATTCTTTTCTTTTTTAAGAAAAGAATTTTGTTTCTTCATTATTTTATTTATTAAAATTTTCCAATTTTTTTGATAATTAGAATTTATAAAATTTTTATTTTCTAAAATTATTTTAAAAAAATATTCAGGATTAATATTCCAATATGTATTTAATTTGAAATAAGTATCAGGATAATCCTTACAATTATCTCCGATATGCCAATGATATTTAGGGGGGGATTTTCTTAGTAAATTTTTTATTTTTTTAGATAAAACATTTGTTCCAATTGTTAATAAAATATTTGGTTTAAATGTTTTATTCCATTTATTTGAGTTTATTCCATAAATAATTTGATCTATATTAGAGAAAAATTTATCTCCATATATTTTTGATGTAGTTTCAGAAAAAATAATAATTGATCTATCTAAACTAATTTTCATTAATATTTTACTGATTTCAGTTTTATTAAAAAAATTGTTTAATCCTAATAATATCATTTTTTTTTTACATTTGTTCCATATTTTTTTTTCAACAAAAAATTGATTTTTTGTTTTAATATATGTTTCTGTATAAAAAGTTTTTATAGTATTAGTATGTACTTTTATTTTATTGGTTATACCATACAGTGGTTCAGAAAAAGGAATATTAATATGTACAGGCTTATTTGTTAAAATACATTGATTTATTGATTCATTAATTAATTTATTATTATACCATATTCCTTTTTTTGATTCATCTTCAGTTAATTGAACAAATTTTTCCACATATTTTTTAAATATATTTTCTTGATCCATTGATTGTCCATCATAAATTGTCCTAAATTCTTTTGGACGATCTGCTGTAATAATAATAATAGGAATATTTTGATAAAAAGATTCTATTACTGCAGGATAATAATTAACAACTGAAGACCCAGATGTACAATTAATTATAACTGGTTTTTTTAATTGTTGAGCCATTCCTAACGCAAAAAATCCAGCACAACGTTCATCTACAATACTGTAAGTTTTAAATAATTTATTTTTAGTAAAATGTATAATGATTGGGGCATTTCTTGATCCAGGTGATATAATTATATTAAAAATAGATTTCAATTTTAAAACTTCTCCTAATATTTGAACTATTTTCTTGTCTGAATACATTATATCATTCCTCCATTTACATTTATTACTGAACCGGTAATATAACTAGAAAGATTTGAAGCAAGAAATAATGCACAATTTGCTACTTCTTCTACAGTACCAGGTCTACCTAATGGTATATTTTTTATCCAATTACTTTTTATATCATTTTTTAAATGAGAATTCATTTTAGTATAAATATATCCAGGAGCAATTGCATTACAACGAATATTTTTTTTCCCAAATTCTTTAGCAATTGATTTTGTAAAACCAATAATACCTGCTTTGGATGCAGCATAATTAGATTGTCCAGAATTTCCTATAATACCTACTATGGAACTCATATTAATGATATTCCCACTTTTTCTTTTTATCATAGAATAATAAATTATATGTTTAGTAATATTAAAAATGGAATAAAGATTGGTTTTTATTACATCATTCCAATTATCGTCAGACATTCTTATTAAAAAAGAATCTTTTACAATTCCAGCGTTATTAATTAATATATCTATATATTCATATTTTTTTACAATAGTTTTAATAAATTCTTTTGATGAATTATTATTTGATAAATCTACTTTATATCCTATTGCTTTTCCTTGTAATTTTTTTTCTATATTTTTTGCATTTTTCATTGAAGAAAAAAATGTAAAAATTACCATAGCTCCATGTTTAACAAATTTTTTTATTATAGATTTACCTATATCACCTGATCCTCCTGTTACTATAATTATTTTTTTTTCCAATAGTTTCATAAATTTTTTCATTAATAATTTTAAAAATTAAATTCAATTGTTGATCAATAGATGAACTATTATCTATTTCTATATGATCCCAAGATTTTTTTAAAGGAGATATTTTTCTTTTAATATCCATTTCATCTCTATATGAAATATGATTTTTTATTTTTTCATAAGAAATTTTTTTTATTCCTTTTTTATAAAAATCTATATATCTTCTATAAGAACGAGTTTCTAAAGATCCATTAATAAAAAATTTTAATTCCGATTTAGGAAAAACACAATTTCCAATATCTCTTCCATCGACTACAATTCCTTTTTTTTTCCCCATGTTTTTTTGTATAGAAATTAATATCTCTCTTATCTCAGGTATTTTTGAAATCAATGGTACTTTTTTTGTAACTTCAATTGATCTAATTTCAGATCTAATATTTTCATTATTTAAAATAATAGCCATATTGTCATATTGATCATCCCAATAAAATTTCCATTTTAAATTTTTTACAAAGGGGATAAAATTTTTAATGTTCCACAAATCACTATTAAATACATTTTTTCTAATTGCTAATAATGTAACACATCTATAAATGGCTCCAGTATCTATATATTTATAATTTAATTTTCTTGATATTTTTTTTGATAAAGTACTTTTTCCGGATGAAGAAAATCCATCAATAGAAATAATAATTTTTTTATTATTTTTCATATAATTAATGACTTAATTTTGATTCGTATTTATACGATAATAATTTATAAAAAAGTTTTACTGTTAAAAAATCTGTACAAAATTCTTTTTTGTAGGGTAATAGTTCTACTATATCAAATCCTACTACATTTTTTTTATAAAAAACATGTTTAAATAATTTTAAACTGGTATACCAATCTAAACCCCCAGGTTCTGGAGTACCAGTTGCAGGAGCTATACTTGGATCAAAAACGTCTATATCAATACTGATAAATACATTATTAGATAATCTTTGAATTACATCTGTAATCCATGATTCATTCTTACATTCAAAAATATTATGCATATAGAATACATTTTTATTTTTAATAACATTTTTTTCCAGTATGTCCATACTACGTATTCCTACTTGTACTATAGGATATTTTTTTGATGCTTCATACATAGAACATGCATGATTGTATGGATTTCCATTATATATTGGTCTTAAATCTGCATGTGCATCCATATGAAGGATACTCATATCTGAATATTTTTCACCAAATGCACGGATTCCTCCTATTGATATAGAATGATCTCCTCCAATTAATGTTACAAATTTTTCTTTTAGAAGAAATTTTTTTGTTATATGATATACTTTTTTTATCATATTTTTAGATGAATTTGAATTAATTTTTACAAAAGGAGCTACAAAAATGCCTTTTTTATATACTTCAGAATCAGTTTCAATATCATATAATTCTATATAATTAGATGCAGAGAGAAATGCAATTGGTCCGTATTTAGATCCTTTTTTCCATGTTTGTGTATAATCATATGGAACTGGTACAATAACAATATTTGAATTTTTTAAATTTGAATATTTATATGGTAAATTAGAAAATTTTCTTTTTATTTTCATATTTTTTATATCCCAATATTTTTAATATTTCTTTAGGTTTTTGAATTTTTCTAAATATTTTATACTTAAAATTTTTTTTTTCATCTTTATCTATTAAAATATGAATAGGTTGAGGTATTAAACAATGATGAACTCCTCCGTATCCACTAATTGTATCTTGATATGCTCCTGTATTAAAAAAACCAATATACAATGGAGAATTTTTACAAAAACTAGGAAGATATATAGCATTTATATGTTGTTCTGAATTATAATAGTCATCACTATCACATGTTAATCCTCCTAAAAAAACTCTTTCATAAGAATCGTTCCAACGATTAATGGCTAGCATAATAAACCTACTACTTATTGCCCATGTATCAGGTAGTGTAGTCATAAATGAACTATCTATCATATTCCATTTTTCTTTATCATTTTGACATTTTTGGTTTAAAATTTTATATAAAATTCCTCCACTTTCTCCTACCGTATAGGCCCCAAATTCTGTATATATATGAGGGACAGATACATTTTCTTGTTGACAAAATTTTTTTATTTGATAAATAATTTCATTTGCCATATATTCGTAATCATATTTAAATGACATAGATGTTTTTATTGGAAATCCACCTCCTATATTTAATATTTCCAATTCTGGAGCAATTTTTTTTAATTTTGCATAAATATGCAAGCACTTAAATAATTCATTCCAATAGTAAGCTGTATCTTTTATTCCTGTATTAATAAAAAAATGTAACATTTTTAATTCTACCTTTGAATTATTTTTAATTTTATTTGAATAAAATATAATAATATCTTTATATCCTATTCCTAATCTAGATGTATAAAATTCAAATTTAGGCTCTTCTTCAGAAGCAATTCTTATACCTAATTTAAAAGGATAATTGATAATTAAACTCAATTTTTCTAATTCATCACAATTGTCAAGTATGGGGATGGTATTATAAAATCCATTGTTAATTAATTCTGATATATTATTTATATAATTTTTAGTTTTAAATCCATTACATATAACCTCTATATTTTTATTAATTTTTCCTTTTTTATAAAGATTTTTTACGATATCTATATCGTAAGCATATGAAGTTTCTATACTTATATTATTTTTTAATACTTCTTCTATAATAAATGAAAAATGAGAACTTTTTGTGCAAAAACAATAAGTATATTTATTATTATAATGATTAGATTGTATAGCCTTTTCAAACCATCTTTTTGCATTTTTTATATTTTGAGAAATTTTTGGTAAATACGTAAATTTTAATGGTGTTCCATATTTTTTAATAAGTTTCATTAAAGGGATTTTATGAAATTCTAATAAATTATTTTTAATTGAAAATTCTTCAGTGGGAAATTCAAAAGTTTGATCTATCAAATCAATATATCGTATTTTCATTTATTTTTTTAACATTATAAATTTTTTTAAAAAAATATTTATTTCTCCACTCATTACAGATTGTACATCTGTAGTTTCATAATTAGTTCTAAGATCTTTTACTAGTTTGTATGGATGCATAATATAATTTCTTATTTGATACCCCCATTCTATTTTCTTTTTTTCAGATTTTATTTTTTCTTTTTTTTTATTGTTTTTTTTTATTTCTATTTCAAATAATCTAGACTTTAAAAGTTGTAAAGCTTTTTGTCTATTTTGTATTTGAGATCTAGATTCTGTATTTTCTATTATGATTCCCGTAGGAAAATGACGCAATCTAACCCCAGTTTCTACTTTATTGACGTTTTGCCCTCCTGCTCCGCTAGATCGAAAAGTTTCCCATTGAATATCTGAGTTATTTATTTCTATATTAATTTTATTATTTATCATAGGATAGACATAAACAGAGGAAAACGAAGTATGTCTTTTTGAATTGCTATCGAATGGAGATATTCTTACCAATCTATGTACTCCATTTTCACCTTTCAAATATCCAAAAGCATATTTACCATTTATTTCTAATGTTATGGATTTTATTCCAGTAACATATCCAGGTAAGTAATGTATTTTTGTTGTTGAAAAATTATTTTTTTCTGCCCACATCATATACATTCTGGTTAACATAGAAGTCCAATCACAACTTTCTGTACCCCCTGCCCCAGCAGAAATTTGTAATATTGCATTTAAATTATCTTCACTTTCAGAAAATATATTTTTTAATTCTACATATGAAATTAGTTTATTAATTTTATTTAACTGATGTTTGTATTCTTCATATAAATTTTCTTCTGTAGATAAAGAATATATTATTTTTAATTCTTCAAATGCTTCTTTAATTTTTGAAAATTCTTCAATACATATTTTAATTTTATTAAATTGTTTAGATATATATTTCGAATTTTTTTTATTTTTTTTCCAAAAATTTGGGTTACATATTTTTTTTTGTTTTTCATCTAATTCTTTTTTAAGATGATCGATCTTAAGCATTTTTTGTATTTGATAAATTTTATCCGATAGAAATTTTATTTCTTCTTTTTTTATCATAATCACATAATCATTTAAATTAAATATAAATTTTTAAAACTATAAAAAATTTATATATTAATAATTCGTTAAAAAAATGAATTAAATTTTTTATATGAATTTCAATAAGTTTACAATAAAATCTAAAGAAATTATACAAGAAGCACAAAATATAGCATTAAATCATTCTCATCAATCTATTGAGAATTCACATATTTTAAAATCAATGATAAATATTGAAAAATATATAATTCCATTTATTTTTAAAAAATTAAAAATTGATTTTTATTCAATATTAATTGGATTGGATCAAATTATATCTTCTCATCCTAAAATAATTAGTAAAATTTTTAATCAACATTTAAGTCAAGGAGTAATTAAAATGATTAGTATAGCCAAAAATTATGCTAATGATTTAAAAGATCAATTTATATCTTCAGAGCATTTTTTATATGGGATTTTCATGACTAATGATAAATGTTCTCAATTATTTAAAGATCAAGGAGTAACAGAAAAAAGTATTAAAGTAGTGATTGACAATATTAGAAAGAAAAATGGAAATATAACTTCATTTTATGATAACAAAACATATAATATATTGGAAAAATATGCAAAAAATTTAAATGATTTAGCATTAAAGGGAAAATTAGATCCAGTTATTGGAAGAGATGAGGAAATACGTAGAATATTACAGATTTTATCTAGAAGAACAAAAAATAATCCTTTACTGATAGGAGAACCTGGAGTTGGAAAAACAGCTATTGCTGAAGGATTAGCACATAGGATTATCAGTAGAGATATTCCAGATAATTTGAAGGATAAAAAAGTTTTTTCATTAGATATGGCATTATTAATAGCTGGAGCTAAATATAAAGGAGAATTTGAAGAAAGGTTAAAATCTGTAATAAAAGAAGTAGTTTCTTCAAACGGAGAAATAATATTATTTATTGACGAAATTCATACTTTAGTTGGAACAGGTGGAGGAGATGGAGCAATGGATGCAGCTAATATTTTAAAACCAGCATTAGCAAAAGGAGAATTAAGGTCTATAGGTGCAACTACATTAAATGAGTATCAAAAATATTTTAAGGTAGATAAAGCATTGGAAAGAAGATTTCAACAAGTATATGTTAATGAACCTACAACTACTGATGCTATATCTATATTACGTGGAATAAAAGAAAAGTATGAAAGTCATCATAAAGTAATGATTAAAGATGAATCAATTATAGCAGCTGTAGAATTATCAAAAAGATATATTAATGAAAGATTTTTACCAGACAAGGCCATTGATCTTATTGATGAAGCTGCATCTAAATTAAGAATGGAAATTAATTCTAAACCAGAAGAACTAGATGTTTTATATAGAAAAATTATGCAAATGGAAATACAAATAGAAGCATTAAAAAGAGAAAAAGACGAAAAAGAATTAATTCCATTAAAAAAAGAATTATATAAATTAAATGAAAAAAAAATAGAACTACAATCTCAATGGCAAAGTGAAAAAGATTTAGTTGAAGGTATACAGAAGTCTAAAGATAGAATAGAAAATTTTAAATTTGAATCAGAACAAGCCGAAAGAATGGGGGACTATGGAAAAGTAGCAGAATTAAGATATGGAAAAATTAAAGAAGAAGAAAATAAAATTAAATTATTTGAAAAAGAATTAAAAAAACAAGAGGATAAAGGAAAAAAAATGATACAAGAAGAAGTTACTAAAGAAGATATTGCTCAAGTAATATCAAAATGGACAGGAATTCCGGTAACAAAAATGCTTGAAAGTGAAAAAGAAAAATTATTATTATTAGAAAACAAATTACATAATAGAGTTATTGGGCAAGATGATGCTATTCAATCTATATCTAATGCAATAAGAAGATCTAGAGCAGGATTGCAAGATGAAAAAAAACCAATAGGATCTTTTTTATTTATGGGGGGGACAGGAATAGGAAAAACAGAACTAGCTAAAGCTATAACAGAATATTTATTTGATGATGAAAATAATATGATTCGTATAGATATGAGTGAATATCAAGAACGTCATTCTATAAGTAGATTAATAGGTGCTCCTCCTGGATATATTGGATACGATGAAAGTGGACAATTGACAGAATCAATAAGAAGAAGACCTTATAGTGTAATTTTATTAGATGAAATAGAAAAAGCACATTCTGATATTTTCAATGTTCTTTTACAAGTTTTAGATGATGGAAGATTAACAGATAATAAGGGTAGAACTGTAAATTTTACAAATACTATTATTATTATGACTTCTAATATAGGAGCTGATATAATTCATGAAAATTTACATAAAAACACAATATCTATTTATGGAATAGAAAATACTAAAAAATATTTAATCGATTTATTAAAAAGCTTAGTTAGACCTGAATTTATCAATCGTATTGATGAAATTATTTTATTTAAACCTTTAAATAGAAAAGAAATTAAAGATATTGTAAAATTACAAATGATAAAGTTAAAAAAATTATTATTAAAAAAAAATATTCGTATAGTACCAACAAATGATGCTATAGAATATTTATCAGAAAAAGGATATGATATTAATTTTGGAGCTAGACCTTTAAAAAGAGTCATTCAACATGAAATATTAAATAATCTTTCTAAAGAAATTCTTAAAGGAAATATCAAAAATAATCATAATATTTTAATAGATTTTTTTAAAGAAAAGGGAATAGTTTTTATAAATAAAAAATAAAATAATTTTGAATTACAAATCTGGTTTTGTAAATATTATAGGATTTCCTAATACAGGAAAATCTACTTTAGTTAATTCTATTTTAGATAAAAAAATATCTATTATTACAAATAAACCGCAAACTACTCGTCATAGAATATTGGGGATTTTAAATAAAAAAAAATTACAAATTATTTTATCTGATACTCCAGGATTTTTAGAAAAAACAAAAAATATATTACATAAAATAATGATGCAATATATTAAAAAATCATTTGAAGATGCAGATATTATATTATTAGTTACTGAATTAGGAAAATTTCCAAAAATACCAATAATATTTTATAAAAATTTAAAAAAAATAAAATTAAAAATACCAATAATTATATTAATAAATAAAATTGATAAAATAGGATTAGAATTTAGAGAAAATATTTTATATAAGACGATTAACCATTGGAATAAAATTTTTCCTAAATCAGAAATACTTCCTATTTCTGCATTAAAAAATCTAAATAAAGATTTACTTATGGATAAAATTTACAAATTATTACCTAAACATCTTCCTTTTTATCCTAAAAAATTGTTAAGCGATAGAAATAATTATTTTTTTGTTAATGAAATAATAAGACAAGAAATATTTAATTATTATAAACAAGAAATACCATATTCTGTTGAAATAAAAACTGAATTTTTTGAAAAAAAAAAAAATATTATTTATATATCTTCAATTATATATGTAGAAAGACGTTCACAAAAAATTATTTTAATAGGAAAAGAACAAAAATCTATTAAAAGATTGAGATATTTTTCAGAAAAAAATATTACCTCATTTTTTGATAAAAAAATAAAATTATACTTATTTGTTAAAGTTTACAAAAATTGGAGAAATAATTATAAAAAATTAAAAAATTTTGGATATTAGTTTTAATTTTAAATTTTTATTCTATTTTTAATATAAAAAAATTTTTTTTTCCATATTGTAATAATATATATTTTCCACCTATTATATATTTTTCATCTATTAATAAATCTTTTTTTATAGAAATTTTATTAATAAAAATTGAATTATTTTTTATTGCACGAAATGACTCGGTCTTAGAATGGAAAAATCCAATTTTTTTTAAAAGATTTGATAAAAGAATTCCATTATTAAATTCTATTTTATTTAAAACATTGTTTGGAATATTATTATAAATGGATATATAATCTTCATATTTTAAATATTTAAAATTTTTACTATTTTTATTAAATAATATTGATGTTACATTTATTATTTCTTCATATTTCTTATTTCCGTGTACTAATTTAGTTAATTCAATAGATAATTTTTTTTGTAATAATCTTTTGTTTGGATTTTTTCTATGTTTCAATATTAAATCATATATTTCTTCTTTAGAAAAAAGAGTATACATTTTTATATATTTTTCTACTTCTAGATCTGATATATTTATAAGATATTGATAAAATTTATATGGAGATGTTTTATTTTCATCTAACCATATATTATCTTCTATTTTATTACTTTTTCCAAATTTCATTCCATTGTATCTAGTTATTAATGGAACAGTAAATCCATATAATTTTTTACCAGTTTTTTTTCTTATAAATTCAATTCCTGATGTGATATTACCCCATTGATCTGATCCACCAATTTGAAGTTTACAATTTTTTATCTTATTTAAATAATAAAAATCATATCCCTGAACCAGAGAATAAGAAAATTCATTGAAGGGGATACCATTCTCCATCCTACATTTAACAGAATCTTTAGAAATAAGATAATTTACAGAAAAATATTTACCTACTTTTCTAAGGAATTCTATAAAAGATATTTCTTTCATCCAATCATAATTATTTAATAATTCTATTTTTTCTGAAAAAAAATCAAAAAGTTTATATATTTGATTTTTTATTGATATTATATTTGTTTCTAATGTATTTTTATCTAATATTTTTCTATCAGAGTTTTTTCCAGATGGATCACCTATAAGACCAGTAGCCCCTCCAATTAATATTATTGGATTGTATCCAAATTTTTTAAAATGAATCAATGTAATAATAATTAAAAGATTTCCTATATGAAGAGAGTCAGATGTGGGGTCAAATCCTACATAAATAGTGATAGGTTTTTGCAATACACTTTTTAAATTAGGTACACTATCTTGTATTAATCCTCTCCATATTAATTCATTTATAATATTTTTCATAATAAAAAATTGTAATTAAAATATGATAAAAAAAATTATATTATATAATATTATAACCTTGGTAATAGCTTTTTTTCATATATCATTCAATACAATATGTTTAAAAAAATATCCATATTTTATATTGAAATTATATACTTTTTTACTTCCATTAAATAGTATATTTTTTTTTTCTGTAACATATATAAAAAAAATAATATTTTTGTAATTATTTATATTCTATCGGAAATATTAAAACTTACATTTAGTATTTGTTTTTTTTTCTATTCTATACAATCATATAAATCAAAAGATAATTTTTATAATTTTGTTGATTTTATATTATCATATTTTATAATATTAATTATTCAAACATTTTTTTATATAAAATAATTGATTATCTAAAATTTTTTATAAATTTATCTTTTACAATTGATTCAACAGTTTTATTTTCTATTTTTGCAGATAACCATGAGATAATATCTAAATATAGAAACACTCTTTTTTCATAAGGATGATTATAGTATTTAATTAATTTATTTTTCAATTTTCTAAAATTATTTTTTATTTGATTTGGATATAATTTTCCTAAATTTTTAAAAAAAAATATAATATCTTTTTGAACAAAATACCAATCATCCATTTTCATCAAAAATTTATAAGTAGATTTAATTTTTTGATCTAAATTTTCATCTATTCCACTTTCATATAATGCAATTATATATAATAATCTAGAAAAACATTGTAAATCTTGTCTTAAATTATTTTTTTTATTTTCAATAATTTTCAATAAAAAATATATAGTATTTTTATTATCTCCACTTCCAAAATATAAACAAGCAATTTTATAATAGAAAATCATAATATAATGAGGATCTATTTTTTTAGATATTTTTCTCAATTTATTCAATAAAAATGGAATTAATTTATTGACTCCTTCAGTAAAAGTACCTTCCATATAATGTTTATTAATGAGATTAGTATATCTATAAATAAAAATAAAAATTTTAGTATTTTCATTTATAATTATATCTCCATTTTCTATTTCTTTTTCAAACTGTTGTAGTACAATAGAAAATTTTGAATAAAAATTTAGATAATATAAAGAATCTAACAAATAGTGATATCCTTTTAAATAATTAATTGGAGTTAGTTTTTTTAGTTTTGTATGAAATTGAAATAATTTTATCCATTTCAATGAAATATGATAACACATTAAAAAATCTTGTTGTATATAATGATACCATATTTGAGCTTTGTATAAAAATAATTTTTCATAAAAACGTAATTTATTAATACTAAATTTTGGTATTTTAGTTCTAAAATAAGTTTCTACAAATATTTTATCTTTTTCATTCTTAACATATCCTACTTTTAAGTATAATCCATATAATTCTAAAGATAAATTAGATAAATCATTTTGATATTTAATTTTACCTATTAGTTCATTAGAATCTGTAGATAAATTTATAGATCTATCATAACTACTTCTGGTTATATGTTGAGATTCTATCATTTTTTCAAATTCTATTAACTCTAATAAAATTGTATTATATTCATAATTTTTAGCAATAATTTTTGCTTTTTTTAAAAATTTTAAACTTTGTATATATAATCCTTTATTATAAAGAATTTTAGAAAAATCTAAATACTCATGTATTTGAATATCAAAATTATTTTTAGTAAGTTGTATTTTTAAACTTATTAATATTTGTTTATATAGATTAAATTTTACATTAGAAAGTTGTTTTTTACTTATTGTAGTTTTTTTTAAAATATGTTTTTCATCATAAACATTCATATGATTTATTACTTCGAATAATTCTAAATATTTAGAATATTTATTTTTTTTAATACGATTTACATAAATTTTAAAATTTCTTTTTTCAGATTTAGAAAGAGTTTGAATAAATAATAAAAGGTAATCTAAATAATTATTTTTTTTATTAGACATTGTAATTAATTTATAATATTAACATTGATTAATAGATATATAATAAATAATTACAATAATTAAACATTGTAAATATTGAAATAATTTATTTCAATTTTATTTTTATAAAAAATAGTTTTGAAACTTATTTAGTAAACTCCGATATGAGTTATGGTAGGAAAAAAAAAAATTCATATTTTTGATACGTCATTAAGAGATGGAGATCAGTCTCCAAGATGTCAATTAAATACTAAAAAAAAAATAGAAATAGCAAAAAGATTAGAAGAATTAGGTGTAGATGTAATTGAGGCAGGATTTCCTATATCTAGTCCAGAAGATTTTAATTCAGTACAAAAAATATCTCAATCTATATCTCATACAACAATATGTGTATTATCGAGAGCGTTAAAAAAAGATATAGAAATTGCAGGAATTTCTTTAAAAAATGCTAAAAAACCTAGAATCCATACAGGAATAGGTACCTCTAATTGTCATATACGTTATAAGTTTAATAGTAATCCAGATAAAATTATGGATATCGCTATTAATGCAGTAAAATATGCAAAAAAATTTGTAGAAGATGTTGAATTTTATGCAGAAGATGCTGGACGAACAGAAAATAATTTTTTAGCAAGAATTTGTGAAAATGTAATAAAACATGGAGCAACAATAATAAATATTGCTGATACTACAGGAAACTGTTTACCAGAAAATTATGGAAAAAAAATACGATTTTTAAAAGAAAATGTTAAGGGAATTGACAAAGTTTTATTATCTACTCATTGTCATAATGATTTAGGATTAGCAACTGCTAATTCATTATATGGAATAATAAATGGAGCAGAACAAGTAGAATGTACTATTAATGGAATTGGAGAAAGAGCTGGAAATACTTCATTAGAAGAAATAGTTATGATTTTAAAAAAAAATCATTATCTAAATTTATTTTCTAATATTAATACTAAATTATTATCATCTATTAGTAAATTAGTATCTAATTATACAGGTATAAAAGTACAACCACATAAGGCAATAGTCGGATTGAATGCGTTTACTCATTCTTCAGGAATTCACCAAGATGGAGTAATTAAAAAAAAAGAAACATATGAAATTATTGATCCTAAAGAAATTGGCGTTAATAAATCATCTATTATCCTGACTTCTAAAAGTGGTAGAGCAGCATTAAACTACCGTTATAAAAAATTAGGATTTAATTTAAGTAAAAATTCTTTAGACATAATTTATTCTATTTTTATAAAATATGCTGATAAAAAAAATGAAATAAATAATGAAGAATTAAAAATGATAATAAAAAAAGCTTCTTTGAATTATAAAATCTTTAAGTAATAAAATTTTAACTTTATAAAAATATTTGATAATAAAAAATGCCGAAATCTTTATTTGATAAAATTTGGGACTCTCATATAGTAAAAAAATTAGATAATGATATAGATGTAATTTATATAGATAAACATTACATACATGAAGTAACAAGTCCTCAATCTTTTTTTGAATTAGAAAAAAGAAATTTATCTATATTTAGATCTGATAAAATTGTAGCAACAGCTGATCATAATGTCCCTACAAAAAATCAAACGAAAATAGCTTCAGACTCTCTATCTAGAAAACAATTAGATTTATTAACAATAAACTGTAAAAAATTTGGAATAAAAAAGTTATATGGATTGGGTCATAAAAATAACGGAATTGTTCATGTAATTGGGCCCGAATTATGTCATTCATTACCTGGTATGACTATTGTATGTGGAGATAGCCATACTTCTACTCATGGAGCTTTTGGTAGTATTGCGTTTGGTATTGGAACTAGTCAAATCACTATGGTAATGGCTACTCAATGTTTATTATTATCTAAACCAAAACAAATGAAAATTTGTATAAATGGAAATTTAAAAAATGGATCAACTCCAAAAGATCTTATTTTATACCTAATTTCTAAATTAGGAGTGAATTCAGGAAATGGATATTTTATAGAATATTCTGGATCAGTATTTAATAAAATGAGTATGGAAGGAAGAATGACTATTTGTAATATGAGTATCGAAATGGGAGCAAAAGGTGGATTAATATCTCCGGATAAAATTACTTTAGAATATATAAAAAAAAAATTAGGAATAAAATTTATAAAAAAAAATAAAAAAATATTAGGATATTGGAAATCATTAAAAACAGATTTAAATAAAATATTTGATAAAGAATTTATATTTAATGCTGAAAATATTGAACCAATGATTACATATGGTACAAATCCTGGATTGGCTATAAAAATAAAAGATTCTATTCCAAATAATAATTCAAAAAATTTTAATAAATCTATAAAATATATGGGGTTTTATCCAGGAGAATCTTTAATAGGAAAAATTATTCATTATGTTTTTATAGGAAGTTGTACAAATTCAAGGATAGAAGATTTAAGATTAGTTGCATCTGTAGTAAAAGGTAAAAAAAAAGCAAAAAATATCTCTGTAATGATTGTTCCTGGATCAAATAAAATCATAAATGAAGTAAAAAAAGAAGGATTAGATATAATATTTAATGAATCTGGATTAGAATTTCGTAAACCTGGATGTTCTGCTTGTTTAGGAATGAATGAAGATAAAATACCTCCATATAAATATTGTGTTTCTACTTCTAATAGAAACTTTGAAGGAAGACAAGGCCCTAATTCACGTACATTATTAGTAAGTCCTTTAACTGCAGCTATTATAGCTATAGAAGGAAAAATAGTAGATATTAATAAATATATTAAAAATCACAAAATACTTTATGGAAAAGTTTAATACTGTAATAAGTACAATAGTTCCTATTGAAATAAATAATATTGATACAGATCAAATTATTCCATCTAGATATTTAAAAAAAGTAGATCGTACAGGATATGGAAAATACCTTTTTATAGATTGGCGTAAAAAAGAAAAAAATTTTATATTAAATCTTGATAAATTTTATGGGAGTATTCTTTTATCTGGAAACAACTTTGGATGTGGATCAAGTAGAGAACATGCAGTATGGGCAATTTTAGATTATGGTTTCAAAGTTGTTATATCTAATTCTTTTGCAGATATATTTAAAGATAATGCATTAAATAATGGATTGTTAACCATAGAAATATCAAAAACTTTTATAAAAAGATTATTTAATTTAATAAAATTAAATCATAAAATAAAAATAAAAGTTGATTTACTTAACCAAATAATATCAATAATAGAAACAAATGAAAATGAATATTTTTATATTCATCCATATAAAAAAAATTGTTTTTTAAATGGTTATGATGATATAGATTTCTTATTATCTATAAAAAATGATATAATTAATTTCGAAAAAAATCGTAAAATATCTTTTTAATAAAATGAATAAATATATTGCTATTATAGAAGGTGATGGGATTGGCCCTGAAATAATGAAACAAGCTTTAAAGGTACTAAATGCGATTACAAAAAAATATGGTCACAAATTTTATTATAAAAAATTTTTAGTAGGAGGAGCATCTATAGATAAAGAAAATAATCCTATTACAGACAAAACTATAAATGATTGTATCAAATCAGATTCAGTATTGTTTGGGTGCGTAGGAGATAATAAATACAATTCTTATCCAACTGGAATGAGGCCTGAAGATGGATTATTGAAGTTAAGAAAAAAAATGAATTTATATTGTAATATACGTCCTATCATTTGTTTTTCAGGAATTGATAATTCTCCAATAAAAAAAAAATATATAAATAAATCAGATTTTTTAATCTATAGAGAATTGACAGGAGGTATTTATTTTGGTAAAAAAGGTAGATCAGAAAATTACGCATATGATTATTGTAGTTATTCTAAAAAAGAGATTGAAAGAATTGCAAAAATAGCGTTTGAAAATTCTTTAGTTAGAAAGAAAAAATTAACTTTAGTAGATAAATCAAATGTATTAGAAACTTCTAAATTATGGAGAAAAGTTGTACATGAAGTTAGTTTAGATTATCCAAATGTTAAATTAAATTTTTTATATATTGATAATGCAACTATTCAAATTATTACAAGACCTAATCAATTTGATGTTATATTAACAGATAATATGTTTGGAGATATTTTATCGGATGAATCTAGTATAATAACTGGATCTTTAGGCTTATTACCATCTGCATCTATAGGAGAAAATCATAAATCTATGTTTGAACCTGTACATGGATCATATCCAGAAGCAAAAGGTAAAAATATAGCCAATCCAATAGGATGTATTTTGTCAGTTGGAATGATGTTAAACCATTTTGGTATGTATAAAGAAAAAAATTTATTATATCAAGCAGTTAAAAATTCTATTTTATGTAAAGTTTCAACAGAAGATATAAATAAAAGTAATCCATCTAATACTGAAGATGTAGGTAATTATATTACGAAATATATACTGAATCATTAGATATTTTCTTTTATGGATTTTTTTACATCTAATATATTTTTTATTCTTTTAGTAAGAAATGGTAAAAAATTTTTTATATAATCTTTATACATTATATATGGTTTTTTTTCATCAAAAAAATTTATTAATATTTTTGATATTATATTATTTTTATTTGGAGATATAATTGTAATCGCAACCGGGGATTTTTGATTTTTTATATCATATTTAAACCATAGGTAAATATAAAAGATTAATTGCATTATATTATGATATTTAGGATGTTCAAAAATTTTTTTAATATTATAATTTGATATATTTATTTCTTTTAAATGAAATTTTCCTATTTTATAATCAATAATTCTATTAATTCCATTATATTGATCTACACGGTCTATTATTCCATGTAATATAATATTTCTTGATTTTTTTATATTTAAACAAGTGGAAAATTTTTGTTCTATTTTATTTATAAATATTTTATTTCCTTTTTTAATTAATTTTTCGTCTAATAAAATAAATTTTTTTATATAATCCTCTATTAAAAACATAGTAATTTTTGATGTTTCTTCAAAAGAAAAAATATTTTTTTTATTATAAAAAAAATCAATAATTTTATTATTGATAATTCCTTTTATTTTTTTAATTTTTTTTAAAGTTAAAAAACTTTCTATCTCAGAAATATATAATGTTTTTAATATACCATGTACAATATTTCCAATATTTGTTTTATAAGAATTTGATTTAAAATTTTCAATTTTAAGTATTTTATTATAATAAAATAATATAGGATCGTAATTATATAAATGTATAGAAGAAGGAGATATTCCATTCATACAAATTTCGTGTAATCTTTTATTAATTAGATTTGTTTTTTCTATTGAAATAGGATTTATTACATTTTGATTGGGAGCAAAAGGTAAATTATATTTTTTTACTTTTGTATTAAATTTATATATGATATGACGAAGAAAATTACTTTTTTCTCCTGAATTAATTTCATCAGGATTACTTTTATATATCGCATATGTTCTTTTAGAAGATGTATATATTTTGTTAAAAAATGAAAAAAAATATTTTTCATTATTTATTAATTGATTATTTGACCATAAATCAATATTTTTTTTAGGTGGAATGATTCCATCATTTAATGATGTTATTATTGAAATATCAAATTTTTTTACGAAAAAATTTTTTAATTCCTTAAATTCATTGATAAATAAATATTGATTAGAGTTTTTACAAATTTTATTATAAATAAAATTAATATTTTCTGTATTTACAAATTGATTATATATATTATATATATCTCTAATTCCATCAAATAAATACGTTTTTTTTCTGGATATAATTTTTAATTTTTGTATATAATACTCTATCTTAGAAATAAATTTTAATTCTATAAAATGTTTTTTATAGTTTTTTATAAGAAAATTTTTTAATTTTCTTATAAAACTTAGGAGACCATTTAAAATAGAGTAAATTTTATTTGTATTTATTTGAAATATTATTTCGATATCAGTTTTTATCAAAAATTTTTTTATTAAATTAAATGATATGTAGTGAGTATGATATTTTTTATTCAACTTATTTAATAAAAATTTTGTTTTTGAAAAAAATTTTTGAATGTATCCATTTGATAAAAATTTAATTATATCATTTTTTACAAATTTTTTATTAAATAATTTATTTTTATTCAGTAAAAAATTAAATATGGAAATAAAAGTATAATGAATAGGGATAATTTTAAATGGATAATTTATATTAAATGATATATTTATTTTTTTATTATTTGTTAAATTAATAATAGGAATTAATAAATGATTATCTCCTAATATTAGTAAAATTTTTTTTATACACTTATTGTTTGAAAATTTTTCTATTATTTTTTCTATTATTTTAACTTGTTCTATTTCATTGTTAACATTAATAATTTTTAAATTTTTAAAATATTTATTTTTATTGATTTTAAAAGTTTTAGATATTAATTTTTGATTTGGAATTTGATAAAAAATTATTTTTTTATTAGAATTAATTTTTTCTATAAAATTTTCTTCCCATGTATTTAAAATTGAATTTTTTTTATTAAGAAAAATAATTTTACTAAATTTTTTTGGAAATATTATATCAATATTCTGAATACTTTTTTTTAATAATAATCCGTTATAAGTAATATTTTTTTTTAATAAAAATGATTTAAATTCAAAATAATATTTTTGAATTTTTTTTAAAAAAATTGATTTTTTTTTTTTAGAAATTTCATAATAATTTTTTATCAATTCTTCTGTAATAACAGATTGAAAAAAATTTTTTATATCAACCAGGTTTATATCTATATTTTGAAAATTATTTAATATACCTGGTATCCATTCCGTAAATCTTTTAAAATATTTTTTATCTTTTTTTTCTATAATAGAAAAAAAATTTAATAATATATCATTTTGATTTATACTTTTTAATCCAGAAGAAAATTCTATAAATTGTTTGATTGTAAAAAATTTTGAATTTTCTATGATAAATTTTTTATCTAAATCATTTTTTTTTTTTGAAATAATATTTAAAAAATAATAATCTTGTAATAAAAAAATACATTTTTTATTACAACTAATTTTTTTTACACATAATCTAAATATTTTAGATAAATTAGTTTTATTCATATTTCTATAAGTTTTGAAAAATTTTTTTAAAAAATTTTACAATAACTTTTTTATCTTTTATAATTTGAATTTTTAATTCTTCTATTGAAGAAAATTTAATTTCTTCACGGATCATTTTAATAATTAAAATATCAATTTTTTCTCCATAAATATTTTTTGAAAAATTAAATATATTTGTTTCTATTTTAATTTGATTATTATAATCAATAGTAGGATTAGTTCCAATATTCATCATACCATCATAATAATTATTTTTATAACGAATTTTTACTGCATAAACTCCTTTTTTTGGGATTAATTTTTTTGGATCAATTGTTATATTAGATGTTGGAAAATCGATAATCTTACCTATTCCTTTACCTTTTATAATATATCCAGATAATGTATAAAAATATCCTAACGCTTTATTAGCCCATTCTATATTTCCTATAATAATAGAATTTTTTATTTTAGTTGAACTAATAATTTCATTATCCATTTTATAAGGAGATATTATTTCAAATTTAAAATGAAAAATTTCTGATAAATTTTTTAATCTTTTTAAAGATTGATTTCTATCACTTCCTATATGAAAATCATATCCTATAATAATTTTTTTTATACAAAATTTAGTATTTAAAAATAAGTAAAAAAAATCTTTCATTTTTAATTTTGAAAATTTTTTGGTAAACGGGTGGATAATTAAATTTTCTACCCCATTTTTTTTTAAAAAAAATATTTTTTCTCTTATAGTATTAAGATAATAAAACTTACTTTTTGAAGTAAGTATCTCTTTAGGATGTGGATTAAATGTAATTAAAACTGAAGAAAATTTTTTTCTAGATTCAAATACTAAATTTTGAATTATTTTTTTATGCCCCAAATGAACTCCATCAAAAATTCCAATAGTTAAAATACATGGAATAGAAGAATAAAATTCATCGAGAAACGAATAAATTTTCAAAATTTTTTATTTTTCTTTAAATACAAATATAAAGATAGAAATAATGATTATATTCAATTAAAATTGTAAATAATGTATAAAAAGTGGGGGATGTAAAAGGAAAAATAGTAAAAATTATAGGTCCAGTAATAGATGTTTTTTTTGAAAAAACAAATCAGATTCCTAATATATATGATGCATTGATAGTTAAATTAAATAATAAAAAAAATATAATATTAGAAATTCAACAACATATAGGAGACAATAAAGTAAGATGTCTTTCTATGGATGAAACATATGGATTAAATAGAGGACAAACGGTTAATGTTTTAAATAGTACAATTACTATCCCAATTGGAGATTCCATTAATGGAAGAGTTTTTAATGCTTTAGGTGAATGTATAGATGGTTTAGGTGATATAACAGATTATGATGAAAAAAGATCTATTTATAATGATCCTCCATCATTAAATGATTTATCTACGGATACAAATATTTTATATACAGGAATTAAAGTAATCGATTTAATTGAACCTTATCCAAAAGGAGGTAAAATTGGATTGTTTGGAGGAGCTGGAGTAGGAAAAACTGTATTAATACAAGAATTAATAAATAATATAGCAAAGGAATATGGTGGTAGATCAGTATTTGCAGGAGTAGGAGAAAGATCCAGAGAAGGAAATGATTTATTAAGAGAAATGTTAGAATCCGGTATAATAAAGTATGGTAATAATTTTATAGAATCTATGAAAAATGGTCATTGGGATCTATCCAAAGTTAACAAAAAGTTATTAAAAGAATCAAAAGCAACTTTTGTCTTCGGACAAATGAACGAACCACCTGGAGCTAGAGCTAAAGTTGCCTTAGCTGGACTAACATTAGCAGAATATTATAGAGATAAATATAAAAATAGCAATAAAAAAAAAGGACAAGATGTTTTATTTTTTATAGATAATATATTTCGATTTACTCAAGCTGGATCAGAAATATCTACTTTATTAGGTAGAATTCCATCATCTGTAGGATATCAACCTACTTTATCATCTGAAATGGGATTAATGCAAGAAAGAATTTCATCAACTAAAAATGGATCTATTACTTCAGTTCAAGCCGTTTATGTACCAGCGGATGATTTAACAGATCCTGCTCCTGCTGCAACTTTTACACATTTAGATGCTACTACAGTTTTGTCTAGGACAATATCATCATTAGGGATTTATCCTTCAGTGGACCCTCTTAATTCCAATTCTAATATTTTATCTCCAAATATAGTAGGAGAAGACCATTATAATTGTGCACAACGTGTTAAAAATATTTTACAAAAATATGAATCTCTACAAGATATTATTGCTATTTTAGGAATGGAAGAATTAAATAATGAAGATAAAATGATAGTTAATAGAGCAAGAAAAGTTCAACGATTTTTATCTCAACCTTTTTATGTAGCAAAACAATTTACGGGATTAAATGGAGAATTTGTAAAAATTGTGGATACTATTAAAGGATTTAATATGATTATGGATGGAGATCTAGATGATATACCAGAACATGCCTTTAACCTTAAAGGAACTATAGATCAAGTTATAGAACATGTGAGATAATGAAATTAAAAATTATAAATTCTGATAAAATTTTATATGAAGAAGATGTTTTTTATTTAAAAGCTCCAGGATTAAACGGTTATTTTCAAATTCTGGAAAATCATACTTCATTTATTTCTATCCTGAAAAAAGGAAATTTAAAATTTAAAAATAAAAAAAAAATTAAAAAAAATCTAAATATAGAAAAAGGAATTTTAAAAGTAAACAAAAATTTTATTATTATTCTTTTATAATTTAATATAAATTAAATAATAGTAATTTTATATTATGATTAATTTTTTACTTAAGAAATTTATTTTAAAATATTTAATGAAATAAATATATATAGTAAGAGTACATAAATTATATTAAAAAAAGATTATTTATAGAATTTTTGTAATCCATAATAATGAAATTAATATTTATGAAAATTATATATGTTTAACTATATAATTTATATCATGATAATTATTTATTTATGGTTTATGAAGAAAACATATAATTTACCAATTATAGATTCATTAAAAAGTAATAATTTTTGTTAAATTTATAAAGAAGTTTTTTTGTTAAAAAATAGTATATATAGAAGGATCTCTTAGTTCAATAATATGTAAATGCGATAGCAAGTGTTATAAACATACCTAAGCTTAATGGAAGTTAGTTGTTTTTTTAATGTAAAAAAAAAGTTTTTTATAACTGTTAATGGTATAAGTTTGACTATAGATTAGTTATGAAAATATATGTATATGTGTTTGAAATATAGTTAATATAAAAGTTTTGATTTCATTAGAAAATATATAAAAAATTTTTTAGATAAAAATGATTTATTTTATTGAATTAAAAATTATGATATAAAGAATTAAATTTATATTATGATTTCCAAAAGTTTACTAATTTTACAAAATTAAAAAAATATATTATGTCTGATATTGTATCTAGAGTTCATTCTATAATTGTAGATAAACTAAGTGTAGAAGAGTTAAATATTCGTCCTAATTCTAGTTTTACTAATGATTTAGGTGCAGATTCATTAGATATAGTTGAACTTATTATGGAATTTGAAAAAGAATTTGAAATTAGTATTTCTGATGAAATAGCAGAAAAAATTACAACAGTAGGGGAAGCTATAAGCGCTATAAAAAATCTATTGAAAGATAAAAATATATAATGTTTTAAGCATTATGATTTTATGTATAAATATAGATTAAAAAAAGTAGTAGTCACTGGAATAGGGGCTATCACTCCAATAGGAAATAATGTTAAAGATTATTGGACATCATTAATTAATGGAAAAAGCGGAGCGGCTCCTATTACTTATTTTGATACCGAAAAATATAAAACTAAGTTTGCTTGTGAATTAAAAAATTATGATCCTAAAGTTTTTTTTTCTAGAAAAGAAATAAAAAAATTAGATCCATGTGCTCAATATGGTCTTATAGCTTCTGAAGAAGCTATAAAAAATAGTGAAATAAATTTTTTAAATGAAAAAAAAGAAAGAATTGGAGTAATTTGGGCATCTGGGATAGGTGGATTACTGAATTTAGAAAATTCAATAATTAGTCATGTTAATAAAAATTATTATCCTAGATTTAGTCCATTTTTTATTCCTAAGATGCTTATAGATATCACCGCTGGATTTATATCAATAAATTATGGATTACATGGGCCTAATTATGCAACAGTTTCATCTTGTGCATCATCATCAAATGCTATTGTAGATGCCTATCATTTAATTTGTCTAAATAAAGCTGATGTAATGATAGTAGGAGGATCAGAAGCTGCTATAACACAAAGTGGTGTAGGTGGATTTAATGCATTAAATGCGTTATCTACAAAAAATGATAGTTATAAAACTGCATCAAGACCATTTGATGAAAATAGAGATGGATTTGTCCTTGGAGAAGGTGCAGGATGTCTAATTCTAGAAGAATATACACATGCTATAAATAGAGGAGCTAATATTTATGCTGAATTAATAGGAATTGGAATGTCAGGAGATGCATATCATGTAACAGCTCCACATCCTGATGGAAAAGGTGTTATTTTAGCAATGAAATCTGCAATAAAAGATGCAGATATTAAATCTGTAGATGTAAATCACATTAATTCACATGGAACATCTACAAAATTAGGAGATATTGCAGAGATTAAGGCTATAAAAAATGTATTTAAAAATAATTTATATGATATTAATATTAATGCTACAAAATCAATGACTGGACATTTATTAGGAGCTGCTGGAGCAATAGAATCTATTGCTTCCATATTGCCATTAACAAAAAAAATAATTCCCCCAACTATCAATCTAGTTAAAATTGATAAAAATATAGATCAAAAAATAAATTTTATTCCTAATAAATCTATTAAAAAAGAAATTAAAATTAGTATGTCTAATACTTTTGGATTTGGTGGGCATAATGTTTGTATTTTATTTAGAAAAAATTAATTTTATTTCATAAATATGTTATTATGAAAATTATACAATGAATAAAAATTATATAAAAATTCATTCAGTGATTGATCAAATAAATAAAATATTGGGGTTTAAAATAAAAAGAAATATTCTTCTTTTAAAAGAAGCGTTCATATATAATTTTTCTACTAAAAAAAGAAATATAAATAAATATTATTCTATTAATTTTCAAAGATTAGAGTTTTTAGGAGATTCAATTTTAAATACTATAATATCACATTTTCTATATAAAAATTTACCCAATAAAAAAGAGGGAGATCTGACTAAGATCCGTTCCAAAATTGTATGTAGAAAAAATTTAAATGTTATTTCTAAAAAACTATCTTTAGAAAAGATCTTTTTTCCTAAAGATAATTTAGTTAATAATAATGTTTTAGGAAATATACTTGAAGCATTAATAGGTTTTACCTATTTAGAAACAGGATCTATAGGATGTAAAAACTTTATATATAAAAAAATATTATATGAAGTTGATATAAATAAATTACAAAATGAAATTTCTAGTTATAAAGTATGGATTATGGAATGGTGCCAAAAAAATAAATTTTTTATAAATTTCAATACTTTTCTAGAAAAAAAAGATAAAAAAAATAATAAAGTTATTTTTTTATCAATATTTGATATATATAAATGTAATATTCAATCTATTGGAAGAGGTTATTCAAAAAAAAAATCAGAAGAAATGGCTGCTAAAAATGCATATTATATTATTAATAAAAAACATATAGAAAAAAAAAATAATAATATTGTTTAATGGATAAAAAAAATTATATCAATCATGTAACAAAAGGTGAAGGTCATCCTTTAGTTTTACTTCATGGATTAATGGGTGGACTAAGCAATTTTAAATCAATTTTTGATTTTTTTCCAAAAAAAGGATATAAAGTTATTATGCCTTATTTACCTATTTACAATAGGCCTTTATTCTTAACTAATATTTTAGATTTGTCTAAATATATAATAAAATTTTTATTAAAAATTCATATAAAAAATGCTACTTTAGTTGGTAATTCTCTTGGAGGACATATCGCTTTAATTATAGCAAAAACTAAACTAAATTTGGTTCATTCTTTAGTATTAACAGGAAGTTCAGGTTTATTTGAAAGATCTTTTGGAGACGCATTTCCAAAAAGGGAAAATTATGAATATATAAAAAAAAAATCTCAGGAAGTTTTTTACGATCCTAAAATGGCCACTAAAAAATTAGTAGATGATATTTTTCATATTGTTAATGATAAAAAAAGAGGTATTAAAATATTATATTTAGCAAAAAGTGCTATAAAATATAATATGTCAAAAGATTTATCAAAAATATATCAACCTGTTTGTATAATATGGGGAAAACAAGATCAAATTACACCCCCTAAGGTTGCGATATCATTTCATAGATTATTACCAAATTCTGAATTATATTGGATAGATAAATGTGGTCACGTACCAATGATGGAATGTCCTATAATATTTTTGAAAATTTTAGAAAAATGGTTATCTAAATTTCATTTTAATCAAAAAAATTTTTCTTTATGAAAATAAAAAACTAATAATTCCTAATTCATATGATTTTAGTCCAAAACCAAAAATAGTGCCATTGCATACATGAGTTATATATGATTTTTTTCTAAATTCTTCTCTAGAATAAATATTGGATATATGTACTTCTACAACAGGGGTTGTAATGGATTTAATTGCATCAGCAATTCCTATAGAAGTATGAGTATATGCCCCAGCATTTAAAATTATTCCATTGGATGTAAATCCTATAAGATGTAAATAATCTATAATTTTTCCTTCACAATTATTTTGATAATAATCAATTTTTAAATTAGAAAAAAGTTTTTTTTTTCTTAATGAATTTAGATAATCTAAAAAATTTTTTTTTCCATATAAATTTTTTTCTCTAATTCCTATTAAATTTAAGTTTGGACCATTAATTATATGAATTTTTTTCATAAAAAAATAATTTTAAAAGTTATTATTTTATTTTTTTAATTTTAAATAATCTATCATTGTATTATTTTCTAATTTTATAAAATTTCCTATTTTAATATTTTTATTAGAAAATTTTCCAAAAAATATTCTTTCTAATTCAATCACTTTATAGTTAAGTTTATAAAAAATTCTTTTTATTATCCTATTCCATCCTAAACATAATCCAATTTTAATTTTATTATTTTTTTTTTTACTTATAAATGTTACTTTTACTCTTCCTTCTTTTAAAAAAATTTTTCCATTCAAAATCATTTTTATATCATGATTATCAATTTTTTTATTTAAAGTAACGTTATAAATTTTTTGTATATGATATTTAGGATGAGTTAATATTTCTGAAATATTTCCATCATTTGTAATAATTAATACTCCAGTAGTATTAGAATCTAATCGACCTACTGGAAATAATTTTTTTTTAATAAAAATATTTGGGATTAAATCCATAACTGTTTTTCTACGAAATTGATCTTTTGTTGTAGTAATAAATCCCTTAGGTTTGTTAATTAATAAATAAATTTTATTTTGTATTTTTATTTTTTGTCCATTAAATTTAACAACGTCATTTATATCTATATTAGTACCTAATTTTAATACAACATCACCATTAACTTTTACACATCCTGATTGGATCAATTTATCTGCTTCTCTTCTAGATGAAACTCCTGCTTGAGATAAATAATGATTTAATCTAATTTTTTTATTTGAAAACATTTTTTTTAAAAGTGAAAAATTATTTTTTTAATATAGTTATTTAATTCATTATTTAATTTTTTATAATTTTCAGTAAATCCCAAAAAAAAACCTCCTCCTCCAGATCCACATAATTTTAAATAATAATTATCATTTTTTATTCCATTTACCCATATTTTTAATATATTTTTAGGTATCATTGGTTGAATATTCTTAAAAATCCAAATGGATAATTTTTTTATATTTTTTAATAGATTTTTATAATCTTTATTAAGAAAATAATGAATACATTTAATATTATATTTTTCATATTCTTCTTTCATAATTTTTTTAAAATTATTTTTTCTTATTTTTTTCATAAAAATATTATTCATTTTTTTAGTATCACTGGGTAATCTAGAATTTATTAAAAAAATACCTCCATTATCTTTTTTTTTATTACTAAATATTTTTATTATAGATATCTGTTTTTTAGATTGTATCCATATTGGTTTTTTTGTATAACATATTAATGGATCAATACCTGAACTTTTTCCATGAAAAAAAGATTCCATATTACTAAATATATTTTTCAATATAATCAAATTTTTATTGCAAATGGAAATTTTAGATATTGCATATTTATCATAAATAGCTGCGACCAGTGCCCCAGAACTTCCTACCCCATATTTTTTTGGTATATTTGATTGAAAATATATTCCTTGATTTAAATCTTTATCTAATTTTATTAGATTTATGATATTAAATTTTTTAATTTTTAGAAAATTAAAAAATTTTCTTATTTCATTATTAGATTCTATAACTTTTTTATCTAATTTATAATAAAAATTTAAATACCCCTTATATTCATAATTAGGTATAGATAGCGCTGTATAATTTTTTAATATCCCATATTCTCCAAATAATAATATTTTTGAAGGAAATGTAGATAATTTTTTCATTTTTAAAAAACTTAATAAAGTTTTAATTCAAATTTTGATTCAAATTTATAAAAATAATATTATACACAAAAAATAAAAAATGAAAGTAGCTGTATATGGACAAAAGTTAGAAAAATGTAATATAATTTATTTATATAAATTTTTACAATATATTTTTAATAATTCAATAGAAATATATGTTGAAAAATATTTTTTAAATATATTAAATTCATTTAAAGAATTTTACAAATTAAATTTATCTTCTTTTTCTAGTTGTAAAGAAATAAAAAATTTTGATTTAATGTTTACTTTTGGTGGGGATGGAACAATTTTATCTGCTATTAATTTTGTTAAAGACTCTAAACTACCTATAGTTGGAGTTAATACAGGAAATTTAGGTTTTTTAGCAACTTTCAGTAAAGATGTTTTTATTAAAAATATTGACAATATTTTTAATAAAAAGTTAGATATTCTTCCTAGAAGTTTATTAGAATTAAAAACATCCATAAATAATTTGAGTACATCATTTAATTTTGCCTTAAATGAGATTGTTATTTTTAGGGAAAAAACTGTTTCTATGATTACTATTGATGTTTTTATTGATGGTGAATTTTTAACTTCCTATTGGTCAGATGGATTAATAGTATCTACCCCTACTGGATCAACTGGATATTCTTTAAGTTGTGGTGGACCTATTATTAGTCCTGATAATAAAAATTTTATTCTTACACCAATATCCCCCCATAATTTATTTTCACGTCCATTAGTTATATCTGATAATAAAAATATACGATTAAAAGTACATAGTCGTGTAAAATATTTTTCATTATCTATGGATACTAGATTAGTTTCTTTAAGAAAAGAAAATGAGTTATATATTCAAAAAGCTCCATTTTATATATATATATATCAAGAAAATAAAAATGCTTATTATAAAACACTAAGAGAAAAATTATTATGGGGAATGGATCAAAGAAATTAAAATAATATGAAAAATTTATATCTATATTTATAGATAATTTTATATTACGATCATAATTTTTTATATGGAAAATTTATTGAAAAAAATAGATTACAATAATATACCTAATCATGTTGCTATTATTATGGATGGAAATGGTCGTTGGGCTGAAAAAAGAGGAAAATCAAGAAAATTTGGGCATGAAAAAGGTATTTATTCTACAATAGATACTTTAAATGCATGTAAAGAATTATCTATTCCATATATAACATTATATGTTTTTTCTCATGAAAATTGGAATAGACCTAAAAAAGAAATTGATGAATTAATAAAATTATTATATAAAAATTTAAAAAATTATTTGGAAGTAATTCACAAAAGAAATATAAGAATTATTATCATAGGAGAATTATCAAAATTTTCAGAAAAAATAAAAAATGATTTAGTTTTTTTTATGAAAAAAACAAAAAATAATAAATCTGGGACATTAACTTTAGCATTAAGTTATAGTGCAAAAGAAGAAATTATAAGGGCTACCAAAAATATAGCAAAAAAAATACACAGTGGAGAATCAAAAATAAAAGACATTGATTATAATTTTTTTCAAAATCATTTATATACAAAAAATTTTCCTGATGTAGATCTTATAATACGAACTAGTGGTGAAAAACGTATAAGTAATTTTTTATTGTGGCAATCTGCTTATGCAGAATTATATTTTACTGATACTTTATGGCCAGATTTTAGAAAAAAAGATTTTATTGAGGCTATAATTAACTATCAAAAAAGAAAACGTCGTTTCGGTAATATTTAATTTATAAAATTTAATGAAAAAAAAATTATTTCTTTATTTTATTTTTTTTACAATATCAATAAATTCTTTGTATTCCAGTGATGAAAAAAATCAAGATACAAAAGATAGTACTATAGATAGTACTATCATAATAAACGATATTTATGTTAAAGGAAAAACAAAATATGATAAAGAATTTATTTCTAAAATATCAGGGATTGGTCCTGGAGCATTGATAGACTCATACGGAGTAACAATTAATAATATTATAAAAAAACTTTGGGCTAGTAAATTATTCGAAGATATATCTGTTTATAAATGTAACGAAAATAAAAATAAAATTGATTTAGTTTTTGAAATCAAGGATTTAAATGAAATACATGACATTCAATTACAAAGTGATGGATCGATTATTAAAAATAATTTTTCCATTATAAAAGATATCAAAAAAGGAACGCCCATCTCCGAATCTATGATTCAGGAAATCAAAAATGAGATAAAAAATTATTATCAAGAAAATGGTTATAATGAAGTAACTATCGATTCTAATATAAAACAAGAAAATAATAAAAATATATTATTTTTTTCTATTAAAAAAGGAAAAAAAGTTAAAATAGAAAAATTTATTTTTTATGGAAACTATGCAATAAGTAATAAAGAATTACTTCGGATTATAAATGGAGATCAATCCTTTTTATCATTATTAATAAATAAACATAATCATTTTTTTATTCATAATAATATCAATCAGTATTTAGAAAAAATAAAAGAAAAATATCAATCTATAGGTTATAGGTTTGCTAAAGTTCTTTTAGAATCAGTTTGGAAAACTAAATCAGGAAATTATGGAATAAGAATAAAAATAGCTGAAGGAAAAAAATATTATTTAGGAAATGTTAAATTTATGGGAAATGAAAAAATCAGTAAGGATTTTTTAAAAAATATTTTATTGCATAAAAATAAAAATGAAACTATTTATAATAAAGTCAAATTAACAGAAAGTATTTTTAATACAAAAACTTCAAGTATAATAAATAATTATTTTAAACTTGGACATTTATTTATCAATTTAATTCCGATAGAAAAAATAAGAAATAATAATAAAATTGATATAAAAATTCTAATAAAAGAAAATTCTCCTGTTTATATTAGAAATATAAAAATATTAGGAAATAAAATTACTAAAGATTATATAATTAAAAAAGAAATAAAAATTTATAATAAACATATTTTTTCTATTGATAAACTTATGGAAAGTTTACATAATATAGAAAATTTATCTCTTTTTGATAAAGTCTATTTTAAAATTATTCCTATTGATAATAAATCTATAGATATAGAATGGCATGTACTAGAAAAAAATAATAATGAATTAAAATTTTATGGGGGAGTTATAGGAAATGATATAAAAAAATTTACTGGAGGCTTTAAATTTATTTTAAATAATTTTTCTATTAAAGATATTATAAATTGGAAATATTGGCATCCTATACCTCAAGGAGAAGGTGAGAAAATAACAATTCATGGTCAACTAGGAAAATATATAAAATCTGTTGGATTTTCTTTTTTAAAACCTTGGATAAATAAGGATAATCCAACTGCATTAAATATGGATACAAATTATTCTATTAATAGAATAACGAACAATGAAAGTCTATTTAATAATCAATATTGTTTAATTGACGAAAATAATCCATTATTTTTAAAAAAAATTGGAGTATCTATTGGATTAAATAAAAATATAAATCTTTTAGATTATAATTCCAATATTTCATCTTCTATAAATGGAGAAAGATTGATATTTCCTAAGGAAACTGATTATATAAAAACATGTAATAATAATAATGTATATAAAATTAATAATTTATTTTATTCTTTGTCCTTAAAAAGGAATACTATATCCCCAGATACTTTTTTTCCTACTGATGGATCAAATTTTAAATTAGATTTTTCAGCTAGTCCTCCATATTCATGGTTTGAAAAAAAAAAATTTTCAAAAAAAGATAATATTTGGTCTGAACATTTTCAATTAAAATTACTAGGAAATTTTTATAAAAAAATTAAAGAAAATTTAGTTTTAAAATGTCAAGGTGAATTAGGTCATTCAGGAATTTATAATACATCTTCTGGAAGAAAATTAACACCATTTGATATATTTTATATGGGAGGTACATCAAAAAAATTAGGAGAAAATCATATTCCCTTAAAAGGTTACGATTTCCCAGAAGAAAATTCATTTTATGAAATGTCAAAAGATGGAGGTACTAATTACAAAAAAATTTCATTAGAAATGAATTATTTAATCAATGGATCAAATAATAATTTTAAAACATATTTAAATTCTTTTTTGGAAGCAGGAAATATCGGTAATAGTTATGAATCTTTAACATCATTAGAAATGAATAAATCTTTTGGATTTGGATTACGTTGTATTTGTTATCCATTTGGAATATTAGAATTAGATATATCATATCCATTAAATTCGATTAAAAATGATTTTTATAAAAAATGGAAATTAAATTTTAATATAGGAAATATTCATTTTATATAAATTGTGGTATCTCCCGGAATCGAACCGGGGACACAAGGATTTTCAGTCCTTTGCTCTACCAACTGAGCTAAGATACCATTATTATTTTTTTATGTAAATTTTACAAAATAAACAAAATTAAAAATAATAATAATAAGTAGTATACTAAAAAAATTCGTTATTATATTTTTTTTATTATTTTTTTCATCATGCAATGATAATAAATCATATAATAATAATGAAATAAATAAAATTAATAAATATCGTAAAAATTATTTACCAGTAAATATTTTTGTTAAAACAAGTATTTTGTTTAAAGAAAATGGATTTACAAAATATATTATATATTCACCTTTAATTAAAGAATATAATTTTCATACATTATTTCCTGATGGAATTTGTTTAGTTATCTATAAAAATAATCATAGAAATCAATGTATTTATATTAGAGGAAATTGGATGAAATCATTTAAAAATATTTTTTATCATATAAAAGGAAACATTAGGATATTGAATCCTAATAAATTTTTTTTGAAAACAGAAGAAATTTTTTGGGATAAAAAAAATAAAAAAATTTTTAATGAAAAAAATATAATAATATCCGATTTAAATGGAGCAATTTTATACGCAAAAAAAGGTATAAATATATCCGAGGACTTTAAAAAATTTAAATTAAAAGATATTAGTGGAATTCTTCCTTTATAAGAATATAAAAAATGATTTTTTACATTAGTATAGTTAGTATTTCTATACTAATTTCTTCTTTTTTTTCTGGAATAGAAATGGCTATAATTTCTTGTAATTTATTTCAAGTAGAACTGGAAAAAAAGAAAAATTCCATTCGTTATAAAATACTTTATGAATGTATAAATAATTATCAAAAATTAATGACAACCATGTTAATCGGGAATACTATATCTTTGGTTATCTATGGTATTTATATGAATAAAATATTTTTTTTATTATTTTCATATTTTGATAATTCTATATGGTTATTTATTTTAGAAACTATAATATCTACTATTATTATTTTAATAATTGGAGAGTTTATTCCAAAGATGATATTTAGTATATATTCAAATGAATTATTAACATTATTTATAATTCCTGTATATATTATATATAAAATTTTTACACCTATTACAAACTTGATTATTTGTATTTCTAATTTTTTTTTAAAAATTTTGGGGGGGGAAAAAGATTTCAAAAAAAAAATTTTTGACAAAAATGATTTAATTAATTTTATATCAAAAAGTGTAAGATGTAATTTAAAAAAAACTGGATCAGTATCAGAATATAAAATTGATATTTTTCATAAAGCATTAAATTTTTATGAAAAAAAAGCAAGAGAATGTATAGTACCAAGAAAAGAAATAATATCTTCCAATATAATAGAATCTTCTGTTGATCATATACGTAATTTATTTACAAAAAGTGGATTATCAAAAATTGTTATTTATAAAGATAATATAGATAACATTATAGGGTATGTTCATTATCTAGAATTTTTTAAAAAACCTAAAAATTTAGATAAATCCATTATTAGACCTATAGAATTATTTTATATTAATACTTCAGTAAGAGAAATAATGGATATTTTAATTAGAAAAAAGATTAGTATCGCTATTATATTAGATGAATATGGAGGAACAGCTGGTTTAATTACTATAGAAGATATCTTGGAAGAATTTCTTGGAGATATAAAAGATGAACATGATGAAATTTTTTTATTGGATAAAAAAATAAATAATAATAAATTTTTATTTTCTGCACGTCTAGAGGTAGATTTTATTAATTCAAAATATAATTTAGACATCCCAAAATCTGATGAATATAAAACATTAGGTGGATTAATAGTCACTCATACAGGAAATATTCCGAATAATGGAGATAAAATTTCAATCAATCAAGATTTTTATATTGAAATTATAAAAGTTTCTAAAAACAAAATAGAAGAAGTAATTTTCTACAAAAAAAAAAAAAGTGATGAATTTTTTAAATAAAATAAGAAAAAATACGTGGATAATATTATCATTAATTAGTTTTTCTTTATTATTTTTCATTATAGATCCTAATTTTATTCAAAAAATTTTTATAAGTCATTATAATTCTGTTGGAAGTATAAATGGGGATAATATTTCTAAAAAAGAATATGAAAATTGTTTAGAATTTTTAAGAAAATTTATGGGTAAAAAATCTGAATTTAATTTAAAAAATGACGCATGGAGACTATTAATCAATGAGAAATTATTAAGTCAACAAGGATATAAATTAGGAATAAAAAATACGGGGAAAGATTTTTGGGAATTTATAGAAACTAATTCTATATATAATAAAATTAATGATTTTAAAACAATTGATGGTAAAATGAATATCAAAAAATTTAAATTATATGTACAAAATTTATATAAATTACCATACGGAATATTTCCTCAAGTAAAATCTGAAAAAAAAATTTGGGAGTATCAAAAAAATAGTATAAAGGATAAAATAGTTGCAAAAAAATATGCAGAAATGTTAATGTATGGATTAAACGTTACAGATCAAGAAGTAAAATTAAATTTTAAAAATAAAAATAATTTTTCAATCATAGATTATATATTGATTCCATATCCAGAAATAGAGAAAAAATATAATATTCATATATCAAAAAATGATTTATATAATTATGTTGATAAACATCAATCTTTATATAAAAAAAATAATTTAAGAAACATAAGTATCATTATATTTCGTTCTATTCCTTCATTAGAAGATGAGAATAATATGAGGAAAATTGTAAATAATTTTTCATATAAATTAAAACATAATTATAATCATTTTGATTTAATATCTAAAAATTCTGAGATACCATTTGATTATAATTTTTATACAAAAGATTTTATACCTCCTATTTTTAAGTTCTTATTAAAGAAAAAAAATAAAATAGGAAATGTAATTGGTCCTATAAAAGATAGAAATAACTATATTATAATTAAATTAACTGGGGAAAAAAAAATATTTGATTCAGTATTAGTTAGTCATATTTTAATATCGCATAAAAACTCTATTTATTCACTAAATAAAAGAAATAAAAAAGAAGCAATAAACATTATAAAAAATATATTTTTAAAATTAAAAAAAAATCCTAATACTTTTAATTTACTTTTAAAAAAATCAGATGATTTTATAAATTTAGGAAAAAGTAATGGTCAATTAGGATGGATAAAATATGATAATCAAAATATAACAAAAAAAAATTTTAATATTTTTTCTATAAAAAATAAAATAGGATCTATAGGTCTTATTGAAACTAATTTTGGTTATCATATTATTAGAATAGATGATCAAAAAAATATAAAAAATGCATATCAATTTGGTGTTTTAATAAAAACATTAAATCCATCAAAAAAAACTATAGATAAAGTTTATAAAAATGTAAATCTATTTTTATCAAAAAATAAAAATTATAATTTAAATCAGATAATTAATAATGCAAGAAAAGAAAAAATTGAATCTTTATTTTTAGAAGAAATTAAAGAAAATCAATGGAATATTAATGGATTAAATACTGAATTAGATAAAGATATAATTAATTGGTCTTTTCAAAAAGATAGAAAAAAGGGAGATACAAAAATATTTTTTGATTCAAATAATAATTATTTTATAACATATTTATATGCGATTAATAAAGGAAAAGCCTCCATGAAAGAAATAAATCAACTAGTTCCTAATCTTATAAATAAAAAAATTTATAAAAAATTATATAAAGAATATTATAATAAAAATTTAGAACAAATTTCCCATGATTTTTCGAAAAAAATACATAAATCATATGAAATAAATTTTCACAATTCTACAATAAATTTTGTAAAAGAGCCAAAAGTATCAGGTGCTGCATTTTCATTAGAAAAAAATATAACGTCTAATCCTATTTTAGGAACAAATGGAGTCTTTTTTATAAGATCTAAAAAATGTTTTTCTAAAAATAAAAAATTAGATGATTATTTATATAATATGGAATATTTAAATAATAATTTGAGAAAAAATTTATTGGAAAAATTAAGTGATATATTATTAGAAAAATCTAAAATAAAATTTTACTTAAAATAATTTACCACTCAATTTCATCCCTAATTTTTTTTTTAGCTTTTTTTAAAAATCTTATTCCATCTCCTAATCCTCTAGCTATTCCAGGGATATTTTTTGGTCCAAAAATTAATATAGCTATGAATATAATAAAAAAACTTTCTTCAATGCTAATAAATAAAATATTTTTCATTATAAATTTTAATATAAAAAAATTATAATGAATGTATGAAATTATATAAATATATAATAAAATTTAATTTAAATTTTTTATTAAAATACTAAAATATTTTCTAACTACCTTTGTTAAGGAATTATATTTAAGGATTATGAAATGAATAATAATGCACTTGATAAAATATTAAGTTATTCAAAATATTATAAATATCATTACATTATAAATATAATGTGCAATTTATTACATTCTATATTTTCAGTTATTTCTATTGTATTAATATCACCTGTATTAAGTATTTTACTTGAAATTCCTAACGAAAATCATAAAAAAATAATTATAAACTCTTCTAATGGACTATTTGATTTATTTAAAGGATATTTTCAATATTATATTGAGTTTTATTCTTATAAATATGGTAAGATTAATACATTAACTATATTTTGTTTTTTTATTATTTTTATTTTTTTAATAAAAAATATATTCAAATATTTAGCTGAGTATATTCTTATAGGAATAAGGACATCTATTATAAGAAATATTAGAAATGATTTTCATAAAAAAATATTATATACTCCAACAATTTATTTATCAAATAAAAGTAATGGAGATCTAATGTCTAGATTATCAAATGATATAAATGATATTGAAAATTCAATAATTCATTCATTCACTAATTTAATTAGTTCTCCTATCATCATAATTTTTCATTTATTTACTTTATTTTTAATAAGTTATCAATTAACTATATTCGTTTTTTTACTTATTCCTATAATGACAGTATTCGTTTATATTATAGGAAATAGTTTAAAAAAAGATGCAAAAAATGCTCAAAACCAATTGGGAAAATTATTAACTATTATAGAAGAAAGTTTAAATAATTTTAAGATTATAAGTATTTTTCATGCAGAAAACCAAATACAAAAACATTTTGAAAAAATTTCAAAATATCAAAAAAAATTATCTTCTCGTGTAAATCGAAAAAAAGAGTTGATTTCTCCTATTATAGAATTTATGGGGTCATCTATTATGATTTTAATTATTTGGTATGGAAGTAAAATTTTTTTGGAAAAAAAAGAAATAGAACCTAAAATTTTATTTCCTTTTATAGGATTATTTTATCAAATTATTAATCCAGCTAAAAGTTTAGTAAATTCAATATCTAATATTCAAAAAGGAAAAGCGTCTGCAAAAAGAATTGCAGATATACTTAATATCAATTCTGATAAAATAAATAAAAATATTCAATTAAAATCAATTAAATCATTTAATAACGAAATATTATTTCATAATGTAACTTTTATTCACAATAAAAGAATTTTACTTAGAAATTTTTCTTTTTCTTTAAAAAAAGGAAAAACTATAGTTTTAGTGGGTAAATCTGGATCTGGAAAATCAATTATTGCTAGTTTATTAGCAAAATTTTATGATGTAACATATGGAAAAATTACTATTGATGGAAATAATATTGATTTATTAAAAAAAACGGAATATAGAAAACTATTGGGGATAGTCACTCAGAATCCAATAATTTTTAATGATTCCGTTATTAATAATATATCATTAGGCATCAATAAAGAAATATCATTAAATAAAATAATAAATGCAGCAAAAATTGCTAATGCACATTTTTTTATAAAAAATCTTTCAAATGGATATAATACCATAATTGGAAAAAATGGTGATAAACTATCAATAGGACAAAAACAAAGAATCAATATTGTAAGGACTATATTAAAAAATCCTCCTATCCTAATACTAGATGAAGCAATTTATTCTTTAGATTCAGAATCAGATTTAATAATAAAAAATGTATTAAATATGATAATAAAAAATAAAACATCATTATTAATTACTAATAAATTATCAAAAATTTTTAAACAAAATGCAGATCATATTATTACATTAAAAAATGGTAAAATAGTAAATATTTTATAGAATAATAATTTAGAATTAAAATTTTTAATCACGTGGAATTTATAAAAGATATAATCAATAATCCTTTATTATCAATATCTACTATAGGTAATTTAATTATAATAGAAAGTATTTTATCTATAGACAATGCAATAATACTATCTTCTATGATATTAAATTTAAAAAATGAGAAAGATAGAAAAAATGCTATTAAATATGGTATTTTAGGAGCTTATTTTTTTAGGATATTATGTTTGATATTTATATCTTTTTTAATTAAAATACAATGGATCAAATTGATAGGTGGGATTTATCTAATTATTATTGGAATCAATCATTTTTTTATAAATAAAAATAAGAAAAAGATAAAAAATAATCATATAAATAAACATTCAAATTTTTGGAAAACTATCATAATAATAGAAATAATTGATTTATCTTTTTCTATCGATAATATATTTGCATCTATTGCTTTATCAAAAAATATATTTTTAATATTGTTAGGGTCATTTATAGGAATTATTTCTATAAGATTATCAACAAAATTTTTTATAAAATTAATAAAAAAATATCATAGTTTAAACCATTCCATATTTATTATTATAATATTACTTGGAATTAAATTGTTTTTATCATTTTTTTATGAAAAAAATTTTATAAAAAAATTATTATCAAACCATTATTATGAATATGTATTTACTTTAATGATTTTAATTATATTTATAATTCCATTTTTTTTTAAAAAAAGTAAATTACAATAATATTGTTATAGGATCTTCTAATAATTTTTTTATAGATCGAATATAATCACTTCCTATAGACCCATCTATTAATCTATGATCACATGATAATGTAATTTTCATGATATTTCCTATTTCTATTTTTGAATTTTTTATAATAGGACGTTCAGTTATAGATCCTATGGATAAAATAGATGAATTAGGACTATTAATAATAGATGTAAAAGAATCTACTCCATACATTCCTAAATTAGATATAGTAAAAGTACTACTTTCTAATTCTTCTAATGAAATTTTTTTAGATTTTGAAAGTAAAATCTTTTCTTTTACTTCTTTTGAAATTTGTAATATAGATTTTTCATCAGCATTTTTAATAACTGGCACCATTAATCCATCTTCAATAGCTACAGCGAAACCAATATTTATATTATCATGTAATAAAATATAATCTTTATTCCAAGAAACATTCATTTTTAAATTTTTTTTTAAAGATTTAGCAGAAGCTTTAATTATAATATCATTAAACGATATTCTTTCTTCATGATAAAGTTTATCATTAAAGTTTTTTCTTAATTCAATTAATTTATCCACATGAATGTCCATAAATAAATAATAATGAGGCGATGAAAATTTAGAATAAGATAATCGTTCCGCTATTTTTTTTCTCATTAAAGAATGATATACTTTATTTTTTAATTTATTAGAATCATTTTTATTTTTTAATTCAATATCTCTTTTAATAATTCTTCCATTATCTCCACTACCATCTATTTTTTTTAATGAAATATTTTGTTTTTTGACTAATTTTTTTGCTATGGGAGAAATAAATATTCTTTTATTATTGATTTCTTTGATTATTCTATTTTTTTTATATTTAATAATTTCATCTATATTTTCCCCTTTTTCTCCTATAATCGCTATTATATCATTTACTTTAGTTCTTTCACCTTCTTTTACTCCTATAAATAATAAAGTACCACTAACATCTATTTCAAAATCTTGTATAGCTTTATCAGTTTCTATTTCTGCTAAAATTTCTCCTTCTGAAATCTTTTCTCCTACTTTTTTATTCCATTTTATTATTGTACCCTCTTCCATAGTATCACTTAATTGGGGCATAGATATTATTTCTGCCATATGTTTATTTTATTGAATTTTTTCAATTTAAAAAAGGATATTTTTTTTCGTCATAAACAAAATCGTACATATCCTTCACAGAAGGAGATGAAGATTTTTCTGCAAATTCAACACAAGAATCTATTTCTATTTTTATTTTATTTTCTAAAAATTTTATGTCTTCATCGGTTTTCCAATTATTATTTATAATAATTTTTTTTATCCTTAAAATAGGATCTTTTTTTTTATAAAAAAGTACTTCATCTTTACTACGATATGACTCGGAATCTGACATAGAATGTCCTCTATAACGATAAGTTCTTATTTCTAAGAACGTAGCTCCTTCTCCATTTCTAGCTCTTTCAATAGCAAAAAATGAACTTTTTGCAATTTCTTCTGGATTCATTCCATCTATTTGATAAGATGGTATACCATATGATAATCCTATTTTGTATATATTATCCATATTAGAACTTCTTTTAACAGAAGTACCCATTGCATACTTATTATTTTCACATATAAAAACTATAGGAAGTTTCCATAACATAGCCATGTTAAATGTTTCATGTAAAGCTCCTTGTCTCACTGCTCCATCTCCCATTAATGTTAATGTAACAGATTTTCTTTTAAAATATTTATCAGCAAATGAAATACCTGCTCCTAATGGTATTTGTCCACCAACAATACCATGTCCACCATAAAATCTATGATTTTTACTAAAAATATGCATAGACCCTCCTATCCCATGAGATGTTCCAGTTTTTTTTCCTAAAAGTTCTGCCATTATTTTTTTAGGATCTGTTCCCATAGCCATAGGAATTATATGACATCTATAAGCTGTTATTATATTATCTTTTGACATATCCATGGCATGGGTTAATCCAGCAGGAATAGCTTCTTGTCCATTATATAAATGTAAAAATCCTCTAATTCTTTTTTTTAAATATAAAGAACGACATTTATCTTCGAATTTTCTCCAAAAAAACATATTTTTAAACCACCTTATATAAGTATCTGCAGTTATCTTTTTCATAAATAAGTTTTTTGTGAAATATTTTAATATACAAATTTAATAATTAATATATTATTTTTAAATTATGGATCAATATATGGAATTGTTTTTTCCAACGCAATTTTTCTAGATCCTTTAATGAAAATATATTTTATATTTTTTATAGGATTCTTTATTATCCATTTAATAAATATTTCTGTAGTTAAAAATTTTACTATTTTTATTTTTTTTATATTTATTTTTTTAGAATTAAAAAAAATATTTCCTATTAAATAAGCAATTTTTATATCACTATTTTCTAAAAAAAAAATTATTTTCTCATGTTCTTCTTTTGAAAAAGAACCTAACTCTAACATATCTCCTAATATAACCATTTTTTTACCAAAAAAATTTTTATTAAAAAAATTTAATGATTTTATCATACTAGTTGGATTAGCATTATAACAATCAATTATAATTTTACTATTTTTTTTTACTAAAATTTGAGAACGATAGTTATTTGGAATATATTCCTCTATTGCATTTTTAATATTATTTAATGAAATATTGAAGTAGATACCTATAGTTACAGAACATGCTATATTATATAAATTATAATTACCAACCAATGATGATTTAATAACTATATTATCCATAGATAATGTTGGTTGTATATTCGTTTTATTATATTTTAATATTATATCTGATTCATTATTTTTTTTACCAGAAAAAACAAATCTTTTAATATTTTTACTATTATTTAATTGAATAGGATCATCGCCATTTACAAAAATAAATTTTTTATTTTTTTTTATAAATTCATACAATTCTAATTTTCCATTTATAATTCCGTCTACACTTCCAAATCCTTCAAGATGAGCTTTTCCAAAATTTGTGATGTAACCATAGTTAGGTTTAATTATACAACACATATTTTCTATTTCTTTTCTATGACTTGCTCCTATTTCAATAACAGATATTTCTGTATCTATTGGCATAGATAATACAGTTAATGGAATTCCTATATGATTATTGTAATTATATTTTGTATAATGTACTTTTTTATATTTTTTTAATAAAACATTTTTTATAAGTTCTTTTGTAGTGGTCTTTCCGTTGCTTCCTACAATGGCTATGATAGGGATATGCATATTTTTACATCTATGATAGGTAGCCAATTTTTGTAAAAAAGTTAATGAATTTTTTACTAAAAAAACTTTTTTACAAGAAAAAAAATATTTTTTATTATCCATGATTACCAATAATGCTCCATTATTTATGGATTCTTTTACAAATTGATTTCCATCAAAATTTTCTCCTTTCAAAGCTATAAAAATAGATCCATTTTTTACATTTTTACTATTTGTTTCTATTCCTGTAGATAAATTATAATAATTTTTATATACATATTTTACTTTCATGTTCATTTTATTATACCTCATTTTTTTTTACTTTTTTTTATTAAGTATTTATGGTAATATAAAATCATTAATAATTCATAAGTACGCATAAAGTTATAACGAATATTTTAAAATATTTTTATAATATTCTGTAATTTTTATACATTCTGATGCTTCTTTTACATCATGAACTCTAATTAAATTTATTGAAGTTTTTATTAATGCTATTGTATGTATAATTGAGGTAGCGTTTAATAAATTATTATTAGAAATTTTTAATAAATCTTTTATCATAGATTTTCTAGAGATACCTATTGATATTAAATGATCTTGAAATCCAAATAAATTGATATATTTTAATAATTGAAAGTTTTGTTTTGTTGTTTTTCCAAATCCAAATCCTGGATCTAAAATAATATCATTTATTCCATATTTTTTTAATAAAAAAATTTTTTTAGAAAAATACTTATTAATTTCTATGATTATATTTTTATGATAACATATATTTTTTTGCATATATTCTGGAATACCTTTCATATGATTTAAAATGTATGGTACTTGAAATTTACTTACTGTAGAGTACATATTTTTATCCAATTCTCCTCCCGATATATCATTAACAATAACAACACCTGATTCTATGGATTCTTTTACCACCTTACTCCTAAATGTATCTATAGATATTATAATTTTAGGAAAATTTTTTATAATCATACGAATTGGATTTATTACTCTTTTTAGTTCTTCTTCTTCTGTTATTATTTTTGATCCTGGTCTAGTAGAACATCCTCCTACATCAATAATATGAACTCCGTCTTGGATTAAAGACTCTACATATTGTAATATTTTTAATTCTGAATTAAGAAAACCTCCATCATAAAAAGAATCAGGGGTTAAATTTACAATCCCCATAATTTTTGGCTTATCAAATTTTAATAAAGTTCCAGCACAATTTATTGTCATTGTTCATTTAGATTATTTTTTTATTTATTGTATTTTAATTTTAGTTATGATGAATTATTATTGTATAGAATTTTTTATTAAAAAATGTAAAAAAATTTTTTTATATAAGTTAAAAGATTATGGTTTATCGTGGAAATTTTTAAAAAGTAGTTCTATTATAGATCAAATTTTTATTAAAATTATTCGTGTAAAAAATATTTCCTTTAAAGGTTTTTATTTTGTTAAAAAAGAAGGAATATTAGATACATATATAGATATTACGAATTATTTATTAATTGCATTAATAAAATTAGAATTAGATGTAACTCATATGAATAAAATATCAAATTATGATATTATATATATTTATGAAAAAAATATAAAAAAAGCATTAAATATTATTAACAAGATGAATTATTGCAATAATTCTAATATAAATATTTTTTTAAAAAAAATTTTATACTTAAAAAAAAGTTTAAATAAATTATCAAATAATCAAATAAAAAAAATTTATTTTAAAGTTTTAATTGATGCTATTTTTTTAGTACAAAAAATAATAAATAATTCCTAATAAAAAAATGTAATATGATGAAAAAAAAGATTATAGTTGCAAATTGGAAAATGAATTATGATTTACATGAGACTACTTTTTTTTTAAGAAATTTTTTGAAATATATTAAAGAAAAAAAAATATGTCATAATAAAGAAATTATTATCGCACCATCTTTTCCTTTTTTACATATATCTAATCAAATATCTCAAGGGACCTTGTTAAAAATTGCAGCTCAAAATATCTTTTTTAAAGATAAGGGATCATTTACTGGGGAAATATCGGCTTCTATGTTAAAATCTATTGGAATAGATATAGTTATAATTGGACATAGTGAAAGAAGAAAATTTTTTTTGGAAGATGAAAATTCTTTGTTAAAAAAATTAAAAATAGCAATCAAACATAAAATAAAAGTTATTTTTTGTATAGGAGAAACATATGAAGATCGAAATAAGAATAATCAGTATTCAATAATTGAAAAACAATTAAATAATACAATTTTTCACTGTTCTCCAAATGAGATAAAATTAATTTATATAGCTTATGAACCTATATGGGCAATAGGTACAGGAGTGACTGCTACCATTGATCAAATAACAAAAATGCATTATTTTATACGAAATATTTTTTATGAAAAATATGGAAATACTATTTCTAGTAAAATATCCATTTTGTATGGAGGAAGTATTAATCATTTAAATGCGAAAAATATTATTTATAGTAATAATGTTGATGGAGGATTAATAGGAAATTCGTCTCTTAATCTTGAACAATTTGTAAAAATAGTTCAATATTAATTTTTATATTTGTAATCACGAATATAGACCTCGTAGCTCAAATGGATAGAGCATCTGATTACGGATCAGAAGGTTATGGGTTCAAACCCCTTCGAGGTCTTTAAATTTTTTTATCCTAAATTATTATCCTAAATAAGGTTTTAATATTTTACTTCTAGATGAATGTTTTAATCTTTTTAATGCAATGCTTTCTATTTGTCTAACTCTTTCTCTTGTTAAATCACAAAATTTTCCTACTTCTTCTAAAGTCATTGGAGGAGAACCATTTAATCCAAAATGGAGAATAATAACTTTCCGTTCTCTATCACTTAATGTTTCTAATATTCTTTTTATATCTTTTTTTAAAGATTCCTTTTCTAAAAATTCATCCGGGCGAGGTGATTCATCTGATCTTACTAAATCATATAGATTAGAATCTTCTCCTTCTACTAATGGTGCATCCATGGAAATATGTCTACCAGAATTTTTTATTGAATCTTCAACTTCTTTTTCATTCATATTTAAATAATCTGCTATTTCTCTTATAGAAGGGGTTCTTTGTAATTCTTGTTCTAATTGGGCAAGAGTTTTTAATATTTTATTTAATAATGCTAATTTATTTGTAGGTTGTCTTATTGAACGTGATTGTTCTGCTATTGCTTGCAGTATTGCTTGTCTAATCCACCATACAACATATGAAATACATTTAAAACCTCTTGTTTCATCAAATCTTAATATTCCTTTTATTAATCCTAAATTACCTTCATTAATTAAATCACATAAACTTAATCCTTGATTTTGATATTGTTTGGCAACGGATACTACAAATCGTAAATTTGCGTTTACTAATTTATTAATAGCTGAAGTATCCCCATTTCTAGCTTTTCTAGCATATTCTACCTCTTCTTCAGGAGTTAACAATGGTATCTTTCCAATTTCATGAAGATATTTATCTAATGATTCAGATTCTCTATTTGTTACTTGTTTTGTAATTTTAAGTTGTCTCATATAATCATATTATTTTACTAGTTCATTTTTTTTTGTTAGGACGAGGAATAAGTACTTTTCTAGATAATTTCATTCTTCTATTTTTTTCATCCATTTCCATTATTTTTACATCAATCATGTCTCCTATATTTAATTCTTCTTCTATTCTATTTAACCTTTTCCATCCTATTTCTGAAATATGCAATAAACCTTCTACTCCTTTTGATATTTCTACAAATGCTCCAAAATTTTTTATAGATTTTACTTTTGCTTTATAAACTTTTCCTATTTTTGGAATAAATGTTATTTCTTTTATAATATTAATAGCATTTTCTATACTTTCATAAGTTTTTCCTATAATTTCTATATAACCAAATTTTTCTTTTTCTTCAATAACGATGTTAGTATTTGTACGTGATTGTATATCTTGAATTATTCTACCTCCTTGACCAATAACTGATCCTATAAAATTTTTTGGTATATTCAATGTATATATTTTTGGTGCATTTGGTTTCATTTTTTTTCTATATTTAGGTAAAGTTTTCATCATTTTATCTAAAATAAAAAGTCTACCTTCTAAAGCTTGTATTAAAATTTTTTTTAATATATCATATGTTATTTTTTTTGAATTTTTTATGTCCATTTGACAAGCAGTAATACCATTTTTTGTTCCTGTTATTTTAAAATCTAAATCTCCAAAATAATCTTCTTCACCTAAAATATCTGATATAATAATTTTTTTATCATTTTCCATAATTAATCCCATAGATATACCTGATACAGGATTTTTTATAGATATTCCAGCATCCATTAAAGCTAAACTAGCAGCACAAACTGTTGCCATGGAAGATGAACCATTAGATTCTAATATGTCCGATACTACTCTAATTGTATAAGGATTATTAGGTATAATATTTTTTAATGCTCTTTGTGCAAGATTTCCATGTCCTATTTCACGTCTACTAACACCTCTAATAGAACGTATTTCTCCGGTAGAGAAAGGAGGAAAATTATAATGTAAATAAAATTTTTCATTATTTTCCATGATTACATTATCAATTCTATTTGCATCTATTGATGAACCTAATGTTACTGTAGTCAATGATTGAGTTTCTCCTCTTGAGAATAGAGCGGAACCATGTACTCCAGGTAAATAATCGACAAAACTATATATTGAACGAATTTCCTTATTATTTCTTCCATCAATTCTTATTCCTTTTTCTATTAATAATTTTCTTATTATTTTTTTTTTAATTTTTTCATAAGATTGATTGATTATAAAATCTTTTTCTTCTATTTCTTTTTCTGTAAAAAATTTTTTTTTAAATTCATTTATTAATAAATTTTCTTTAATCAACCTATTTTTTTTATTAAAATTATTTTTATATATATTTTCAATTTTTTCTGTAAAAAATATACTTACTTTTTTTTCTAAAATATTTATTTCATCATATTCTAAATTATTTATATTGATTTCTTCATTTTCATCCGATAAAATTTTTTGATTATTTATTTTTTTTATTAATTTATTTTGTGCTTTAATTTGTTTTTTTATTTCTTCATGAGCTTTTTCTAAAATTTCTATAAATTCTATTTCTAATATTTCTTTCATTTCTCCCTCAATCATAATAATAGAATCAATAGATCCACCTACTACCATATCTATATCTGATTCTTTTAATTGTTCTAAACTTGGATTTATAAAAAATTTTTTTCCAGATCTAATTATACGAACTTCAGATATAGGACCATTAAAAGGTATTTTAGATACGGATAATGCTGTAGAAGCTGCTAATCCTGCTAATCCATCTGGTAAAACAGTTCCATCATATGATAAAAGAGATATCATAACTTGTATTTCTTTATTTATAATATTATTAGGAAACATTGGTCTCAATCCTCTATCTACTAATCTCATTGTTAAAATTTCCTCATTAGATGGTCTTCCTTCTCTTTTGATAAACCCACCAGGAATTTTTCCTCCTGCATAATACTTTTCTCTATAATCTATTGTTAATGGAAAGAAATTTACTTCTTTATTTATTTTTAAAGTAGATGCCACTACCGTTGCCAATAATATAGTGTCATTTAAACGAACTGTAGCTGCTCCGTCCGCTTGTTTAGCAAGACATCCAGTTTCTATGATAATTTTTCTGCCATCTTCCAAAAGTACGGATTCTCTTATAATTTTTGACATACATTTTTCTTTAAATTAGAAAAGAAATTATTTTCTTAACTTTAAATTTTTAATAATATTTTTATAATTATTTATATCGTTTTTTTCAATATATTTTAATAATTTTTTTCTCTTTCCTACTAATTTTATCAATGATCTTTCTGTATTAAAGTCTTTTTTATTTTTTTTTAAATGATTATTTAAATAATTAATTCTATATGTAAATAAGGCAACTTGTACCTGAGGTGATCCAGTATCAGATATGGATTTACCATAATTTTTAAATATTTCTTTTTTTTTATCTGATGAATACATAAATTATTATTATTAGTTTACAGTAATTTTATTTTTATCCTGAATTTTAAGTATAGAATTGATATATTTTCTATTATTAGATAAACGTGGTATTTTATTTTGTCCACCTAATCTATTTTTTTTTTTTAGCCAATCATAAAATAAACCATTTCTAGCAACATGTATGATTGGAGGACGTAAAACAATATCTTTATATCGTTTTATTTCATAATCAGAGTTCAAATTTTGTAATTCTCTATCTAAAATATCTCTAAAATTATATATATTTTTTGGATGTTTTTTAAATTCTATAATCCATTCATGAGATCCAGATTTACCTTCATTTATATAAACAGGTCCTGCTGTATATTCTTGTAATATAGAATTTGTTTCTATACAAGATTTTTTTAATGCTTTATCAGCATTTTCTACAATTAATTCTTCTCCAAAGCAATTAATATATTGAGTGGTTCTTCCAGAAATTATAATTTTATATGGGGATAAATTAGTAAATTTTACTGTATCTCCTACGATATATCTCCATAACCCAGCGTTAGTAGAAATTACTATAGCGTAATTTTTATTTAATTTTACTTCATTAATAGATAATATTTTTGGATTACTATCATTAATATATTCGATAGGAATAAATTCATAAAAAATTCCATGATTTAATAATAATAAAAGATCTTCAACTTTATTTTCGTTTTGAATAGCAAAAAAACCTTCTGAAGCACTATATATATTATAGTAATTTATATTTTTATGGTTATTAAATAATTTATTATATTGTAATATATACGGATTTAAGCTAACACCTCCATGAAATATAACTTCTATATTTGGCCATATATCATTAATACTTTTTTTATTATATATTTTTAATAAACGATCAAGAAAAATTAATAACCAAGAACATACTCCTAATAATATACGAACATCTTGTTTAACAGTTATTTTTATTAAGTTTTTTAACTTTTTATCCCATTCACTCATTAATGAAATTTTTTTTTTTGGAGTACAAATAATTTCTGCCCAAAATGGAAGATTTTTTATTAGAATAGAAGATAAGTCTCCATAAAAATTATTATATTTTTTATGTAATGTATAACTACCTCCTAAACGTACAGCTTTTCCTAGAAAAATTTTTGTTTTTGGATGATTATGAATATACATAGATAACATATCTTTACCTGATTCATAATGCGAATTCATGGATTGTGACGTAATCGGTATATATTTACTTTTTGTATTTGTCGTACCTGAAGATCTAGCGAACCATTTTATTTTTCCTGGCCATAATATATTTTTTTCTCCTTTTCTTATTCTATTTATTATCGGTTTTATATCAGAATATTTACATATTGGAACTCTTTCAAAAAATTTTTTATATTTTTTAATTTCATTAAATCTATATTTTTTTCCGAATTCTGTATTTTTCGCATGTAATAATAACTCATTTAAAACGTTATTTTGGATATCTATAGGATAATCCATTGTTAATTCTATATTTTTTATCCTTTTTTTCAAAAAAGAATATGTTATATAATTAGATATATATTTTATCATTAATAAATTTAATTAATATTTTTTTCTAAAAAATATATTGAAGCTATTCCAAATGTTAATTTTTTTGTATTTATCAAAATAAAATTTTCATTTTGAAAAATATTTTTTATCCGTTTTTCATCAAAAGAAAAAAAATATATCGATTTATTTAGATAATTATAAGCACAATAATTTTTAGATAAAAATCCTCCTATTTTAATCATAAATAATTTATTGTATAAATAGTACATGTTTCTAAAAAAAATATTATTCGGTTTAGAAAATTCTAAAATTATTAATTTTCCATATGATTTAATTACTCTATACATTTCTTTAAAAGATTTGTGAATAAATTGAAAATTTCTTAATCCAAAAGAAATTGTTATAATATCAAATGTTTCATTATCAAATGGTATATTTTGGGAATAACCTTTAATAAATGAGATATTATTTTTATAATTATTATTAATTTTTTTTAGTTTTTTTTTTGCTACTTTTATCATTTTTTTAGATGGATCCAATCCGATAATTTTAGATCCATCAAATTCATTAAGAAGTAGAAAAGATAACTCCCCTGTTCCAGAAGCCAAATCTAATATTTTTAAATGTTTATAATTTCTTTTAACATAAAATTTTTTTAAAATATCAATCACATTTTTTCTCCAAAAAGAATCTAATCCAAATGATAAAATATTATTGATTATATCATATTTTTCAGATATGTTATCAAACATATCTTTTAATTTTTTTTCTGATTCATAAGAAAAATCATTTTTATAATTATTCATTAATTATAGTTAAATTTTATTTTATAAAATTATAAACATATATGATAATATATATTATTTTTATATTCAATATTTTTTATTTTATTTTTTATTTATAAATTTATTTTGATGATTCAATCAATCATTATAGGAACTGGTCATTATTTACCAAAAAAAATTATAAAAAATGAATATTTTTTAAATTGTGAATTTTACAATAAAAAAGGATTAAAAATCAATAAATCTAATAAAGAAATTATTGATAAATTTAAAGATATTACAGAAATAGAAGAAAGAAGATATGTAGAAAAAAATGTATTAAATTCAGATATTGCAACAATTGCAGCAAAAAGAGCATTAATTAATTCAAATATTTATAAAGAGGAAATAGATTATATCATATCCGCTCATAATTATGGAGATATTAATCCTGATTCTTTTCAATCTGATTTTGTTCCTTCTATTTCAGCTAAAGTAAAAAATAAACTTAAAATTAAAAATAATAAATGTAGACCATATGATATGGTTTTTGGATGTCCAGGGTGGATAGAGGGGATGATTTTAGCAGATCAACTTTTAACATCTAAATATGCTAAAAATATATTAGTAATTGGATCAGAAACATTATCTAATGTTATTGATCCATATGATAAAAATTCTATGATATTTTCTGATGGAGCAGGTGCGGTAGTTTTATCTGCAATTAACATTAAAAATGAAAAGTTTGGAATTATCAGTTATGATAGTCAATGTAACAATAATGATGAATTGTATTATTTATCAAATGGACCTTCTGTAAACTCAGATTATAATAAATCTTTAATTAACATTAAAATGAATGGAAGAAAAATTTATGAATATGCATTAACTGAAATGCCAAATATGTTAAAAAATCTTCTTGATAAAACAAACTTTCATTTAAATGATATAAAAAAAATATTGATTCATCAAGCTAATGCAAAAATGGATTATGCTATTTTAAATAGATTATTAAAATTATATAATTATCATTTAGATAATGATTTTAATAAAAAAATTATGCCAATGACTATTCAAAAATTCGGTAATTCATCTGTAGCTACTATCCCTACTATATTAGATTTGATATTAAAAAAAAAAATATCATATCATAGAATCAATCCTGGAGATGTTATATTAATGGCCTCATTAGGAGCAGGCATGAATATAAATTGTATGATTTATCGTTTTCAAAATAAACAAAATAAATTAATTAAAATTTAGTTATGAAAAATAAAATACATCCTAAAAATTATAGACTTGTTGTATTTAAAGATATTAATAATGATAAAATTATTATATGTAAGTCTACAATAAAAACTAAAGAATATATAAAAATAAATGATAAAGATTATCCATTATATAAAATGGAAATATCTAGTTATTCTCATCCATTTTTTACTGGGGAAAAAAGATTTTTAGGTAAAACAGGTCCTGCTGAAAAATTTAAAAAAAAATATGAGAAGTATAATAAAATTAAAAAAAATTATAACATATGAATTTTATATTATATGATGATTCAATTATATGGAATAATTTATTACCATTAACTTTTACTAGACCTATATCAGAAATAAGGTTTGGGATTTTGACTGTGAAAGAAAGATGGGAAAAATTTATAGGAAAAAATATAAATTATTTATTTACAAAATCATTTCTTTTAAAGAAATATTCTACGGATGAAAAAAATCTTCCTTTTAATAATATGTTATTGATAAATTCTTCATATTTACCTGATAATAATCTTGTTGATATAATTTTTTCTATGAAAAATGATGAAGCTATATTATTCAATAACAAAATAGTAGCTATAAAAAAAAAGTTTTTTTCCTATGAAGATTATAAAAAAAATGTTTTAAAAAATAAAATATATAATAAAGTTTATAAAGTAGATAAATTAGTTAATATTCAATATATATGGGATATTTTCATTAAAAATTCATTTTTTTTAAAAAAAGATTTTTTGTTTTTAACAAAAGAAAAAAAATCACATTGTTTATTGGGTAATAATATTCTTTTGAATAAAGAAAAAATATTTCTTAAAGAAGATTTAGAAGGAAATAATATTGTATTAAATGCGAAATCTGGCCCAATATATATTGAAAAAGAAGTAACTTTAATGGAAGGGACAGTTATAAGAGGTCCAGCTTTTATTGGAAAAAAATCAATATTGCATATAGGATCAAAAATATATGGAGGGACAACTATAGGTCCATCTTGTAAAATGGGAGGAGAAATTGAAAATTCTATATTTTTTTCGTATTCTAACAAAGCACACAATGGTTTTATAGGAAATTCTGTTGTAGGAGAATGGTGTAATTTAGGAGCCGGTACTAATGTATCAAATTTAAGAAACGATTATTCAAATTCAACAGTTTGGAGTTATGAGAATAAAAATTTTATTCCTACTGGAATAAAATTTTTTGGGGTGATAATGGGAGATCATTCTAAATCATCTATACATACTCAATTTAATACAGCAACAGTAGTAGGAGTTGGTACAAATATTTTTGGATATGGATTTCCTCCTAGATATATTCCATCATTTTCCTTAGGAGGAATAAAAAAAGAAATAAAAAATAATAAGGAAAATAAAAGAATTCCATTTAAGGAAATATGTAAAACTGCCAATATAGTTATGAATAGAAGAGGAAAAGTTTTTTCTTTATTAGAAAAAGAAATATTGGAATATTTATATAAATATAAAAATTAAAAGATTTATTTAATGTTGAAACATAATTTAGGATTTCCTCGTATAGGAAGGCATAGAGAATTAAAAATAGCTTGTGAAAATTATTGGGCTGGTCATATTGACTTAATTACTTTATTTGAAGTAGGTAAAAAAATACGTAAAGAAAATTGGAATTTTCAGATAAAATCTAATTTAGATTTAATTCCATGTAACGATTTTAGTTTTTATGATCACGTTTTGGATTTATCTTTATTAATAGGTACAATTCCTGAAAAATATTTAAATCCAAAATTTGACAACAAAATGGATTTATATTTTTCCATGGCTAGAGGATATCAAAATAATAATTTTGATATTAAAGCGATGGATATGACTAAATGGTTTAATACTAATTATCATTATATAGTACCAGAATTTATTAAAGAACAAAAATTTTTTATTTATTCAAAAAAAATATTTGATGAAATAGAGGAATTAAAATTGATATTAAATTCATCGGATAAAATTAAACCTGTTTTGATAGGCCCTGTTTCTTATCTATACTTAGGTAAAGAAAATGATACATCATTTAATAAAATGGATCTAATTGAAAATATTTTAACTGTTTATATAGAAATTATTGATACTTTATCAAGTAAAAATATAAAATGGATTCAATTAGATGAACCAATACTTTCTTTAGATTTATCAGATCGTGAAAAAAATTGTATACAATATGCTTATAGGAAAATATACAAATATTTTAATAATCATGATATAAAAATTTTGTTAACATCTTATTTTGATGGAATTTCAGAAAATTTATATCTTTTCGAAGAATTTTTTACATATATAGATGCAATACATATAGATTTAATAGAAGATCCTAATCAATTAGATAAAGTTTTATCCTTTATTAAGGAATCAAACATAATATTATCTATAGGAATTATTGATGGAAGAAATATATGGAAAAATAAATATATAAATTCACTAAAAAAAATTGAAAAATCTATAAATTCAATTGGTGAAGATCGTGTAATGATTGCTCCTAATTGTTCATTATTACATGTTCCTATTGATTTAAAATATGAGAAATCTATTCATATTAATATAAAAAATAAAATGTCTTTTGCAAGACAAAAAATTGAAGAGTTAAATGATTTGGAAAAAATTATAAAAGGAAAAAATAATATATTATTAAATAATTCATCAATTATAAATGATTTAAAAAAATCTAATATTATTCATAATAATAAAATAAAAAAAAGATCTTATGATATAAGTGATAAAGATATAAAAAGAATAAGTAATTTTTCAAAAAGACAAAAAAAACAACATAAAGCTTTTAACTTACCATTATTTCCTACTACAACTATTGGCTCTTTTCCACAAACAAAAGAAATTAGAATAATAAGAAATAAATTTATTAAAAAGAAATTGTGTAAAAAAGAATATGAAAAAAAAATAAAACAATTTATTTCAGAAGTTATTAAAAAACAAGAAGATCTTGGTTTAGATGTTTTAGTTCATGGAGAATTTGAAAGAAATGATATGGTAGAATTTTTTTCTGAAAAATTAAATGGAATGTTATCTACTAACAATGGATGGGTACAAAGTTATGGTAGTAGATGTGTAAAACCTCCAATTATATACGGGGATGTAAGTAGAAGTGAAAAAATAACTACTAATTGGATTTGTTATGCACAATCCAAAACTAAAAAATTGGTAAAAGGAATGTTAACAGGTCCTGTTACAATATTAAAATGGTCTTTTGTAAGGGACGATCAATCTATAGATCAAACTGCATATCAAATAGCATGGGCTATAAGGGATGAAGTTATAGATTTAGAAAAATCTGGGATTAAAATAATTCAAATAGATGAACCGGCATTAAGGGAAGGATTACCTTTAAAGAAAAAAAATTGGGGGGGGTATTTTAATTGGTCTATTAGATCATTTCATATTGCATCTAGTGGAGTAAAAGACGAAACACAAATACATACTCATATGTGTTATAGTGAATTTAATGATATAATTAAACAAATATCAAATTTAGATGCAGACGTAATTACTATAGAAAGTTCTAGATCAAATATGGAATTATTAAAAATTTTTTCTAGATTCTCTTACCCAAATGAAATAGGACCAGGAATATATGATATTCATTCTCCAAGAATTCCTACTGAAAAAGAAATATTTAACTTAATTAAAAAAGCATCTAATTTTTTACCAAAAAGAAATATATGGATCAATCCAGATTGTGGATTAAAGACTAGAACTTGGAACGAAGTATTACAATCTATTAATAATATGGTTAAAGCTGCCAAAATTGCAAGGATTAAACTAGGTTAATTATATGAATTTATATAAAATGAATCTCTTACAAAGAGAAAAAATGATAAAATATGAATTTGAATCTATTAATGGTTGGGAAGAAAAATATCAATTTCTAATTGATTTAGGAGATGAATTAAAAAAAAAATCGGATGAATTCAGGTCTAATGATAAACTAATAGATGGTTGTCAGTCTAAAGTATGGTTAGACGCTAAACTAAAAAATAAAAGAATATTTTTTTATGCTGATAGTGACGCATTATTACCCAAAGGAATGATAGTCCTTATAATTAAACTATATTCTGGATTATTTCCTAAAGAAATTATTCATTCCAATAATAATATTATTTATGAAATAGGATTAACAACATTTTTATCACCCATTCGTTCTAATGGAATATTACTTTTTTTAAACAAAATAAAATTTTATTCTAAATATCTTAGTAAGTAAGCAAGAAGATATGATTAAGATATTATGTAGTTAATAAATATTTTAAATTATGTTTAAAACAGTTAACCCTGAGAATAATAAAGTTATAAATAAATATTATTTTTTTTCTGAAAAAGAAATTAAAAGTAAATTAACTATATCAAAAAAAATATTCGAGGAATGGAAAAAAACATCTTTTCATATTAGAGTTAAATATATAGATAAATTATCTTCTATTATATTAAAAAATAAAGATAATATGGCTAATATGATTACTAAAGAGATGGGAAAGCCGATAAAACAATCGAAATCAGAAATTAACAAAAGTGTTAATTTGTGTAAATTTTATTGCAATAATATAAAAAGTTTTAATTTTATTAAAACAATAAATAAAAAAAATACACCATACTATAAATCATATATTAGATATGAGCCATTAGGTACTATACTTGGTATTACTCCTTGGAATTATCCTATTTGGCAAATTATTAGATTTTCTATTCCTAATTTAATATTAGGAAACGTTGTTTTAGTAAAACCATCGATTAGTACTGCCGGTTGTTCTATTCTTTTAGAAAAATTGTTTTCAATTTCTGGATTTCCAACTGGATTATTTCAAGTATTATTAATAAAGGAATCAAATATAAAATATATAATATCTAGTGATATTGTACATGGGGTCTCATTTACAGGTAGTACTAATTCTGGAAAAATTTTGGGGGCTATATCCGGAATGAATATAAAAAAATCAATTATGGAATTAGGTGGAAATGATGCTTTTGTTGTATTAAAAGATACAAAAAATAGTATAAATAAAATTTCTAAATTAGCTACATTTTCTAGATTAAGTAATACAGGACAATCTTGTATATCTGCAAAAAGATTTATTGTAGATAACTCTTTATTAAATGATTTTATTGATTTAGTTATAAATGAAATGGAAAAATTTAAAAGAGGTGATCTATATAATATAAATACAAAAATAGGATATATTTCTAGAAATGATTTATCTAATAAATTAGATAATCAATATAAAAAAATTTTGTATAATGGTGGAAAAATATGTTTAAATACTAAAAGAAATAAAAATTTTTTTTCTCCATCTTTATTAAAAATTGATAAAGAAAATAAAATATCTTATGAAGAAGAATTATTTGGACCAATAGCATTAATTATCCCTTTTCATCATGAAAAAGATATCGTTGATATAATAAACAATACAATTTATGGATTAGGTACATCTATTTGGACAAATGATATAGATAAAGTAGAAAAATTAACTTGTGAAATAAATTCTGGAATGATATTTATTAATAAAGTTGTAGAATCATCACCAATATTTCCTTTTGGAGGAATTAAAAAATCAGGATATGGAAGAGAATTATCTATTTATTCTATAAATGAATTTTCTAATTGTAAAACAATAGTTGTAGATAGGTTATAATATTGTTTTTCTCATTCTTGCTACAGGTATTTTCATTTGATTTCTATATTTTGCTATTGTTCTTCTAGCAATAATGTATCCATTTTTTTTTAGAATTTTTGATAATTTTTCATCAGTTAAAGGATTTTTTTTATTTTCATTAAAAATAAATTCTCCTAAAAAATTTTTAATTTCAATAGAAGAAATATATTTTCCGTATTTGTTTTTCATTTTTTCAGAAAAAAAATTTTTTATTAAAAATGTTCCATATGGTGTATTAACGTATTTACTATTAGCAACACGTGAAACTGTTGAAATACCTAATCCGGTTTTTTTAGAGATATTTTTTAATATCATTGGTTTTATTTTTATGGGGTCACCAGTAATAAAATATTCTTTTTGATAATTCATTATAGCATTCATAGTTAACATTAGTGTGTTTTGACGTTGTTTAACTGCATCTACAAACCATTTTGCAGAATTTATTTTATTTTTAATAAAAATTACAGTTTTTTTGTCATTTTTTTTGTTATTATTTGTATATTTTTTTAACATATTTAAATATACATTAGATACCCTTAATTCTGGTGCATTTCTATGATGTAATGTTAATTCTAACCTTTCATCTACTATAGATATAGTAAAATCTGGGATTATATAATCTAATATTTTATTATTTTCAGAATACATTTTTCCTGGTTTTGGATTTAATTTTTTTATTAAATAAAATACATTTTTGAGTTTACTACTATCTATTCTCAATTTTTTTTGTAATTTTTTATAATGTTTTTTTATAAAAGATTCAAAATTGTTTTTTATAATTTCTTTTGCAATTGAGTTATATTCAATAGAAAAATTTTTGTTCATGTTTAATTGTATTAATAAACACTCTTGTAAATTTCTAGATCCTATTCCAATAGGATCTAATTTTTGTATATATTTAACAATTAATTGTTCTATTTTTTCTGTACTAACTGATTTTCCTAAAACTATAAAAATATCATTAGATAGTAATTCAGATTTTCTTCTTAAATAACCATCATCATCTATATTACCTAATATAAAATCAGCAATTAATAAATCGTTACTATTCAAACGAAATGTATGTAATTGATTTTTTAAATATTCTTGAAATGAATATTTTGATGCAATAATTGGAGTATAATTATTATTTTTTTTAAAATTTTGATGATTTATTAATTTAAATTCTTCTAATTCATCATCACTTAAGTAAGTCATATATTCATCTATATCTGATATTTCAGATTCTTTTTCTATATTGTTATTATCAAGATTAGAATCTTTTTCATTTAAAGATTCTGTATTATTTTTATCTTCAAAAGGATCTTCACGAAAAGAAGACGACTCTTCTTCCAAAGCTGGATTATTATCTAGTTCTTGTCTAACTTTTTGTTCAAAATCTAAAATAGATAATTGAACTAACTTCATTAATTTAATTTGTTTAGGTGATAATTTATGTTGACCTTTTTGATATAATTGTTGTTTTAACATTATTGAAATTATTGAAAAAATATTATTTATAATTTTGTATAACCAGGCGTTCTTGGAAATGGAACAACATCTCTAATATTATTCATTCCTGTAATAAACTGAACGAATCTATCAAATCCTAAACCAAATCCACTATGAGGTACAGATCCAAATTTTCTTAAATCTAAATACCACCAGAGTGTATCTATATTTAGTTTTAATTTTTCAATTCTATTTATTAATATTTCATAACGTTCCTCTCTTTGAGATCCTCCAATAATTTCACCGATTCTTGGAAATAAAATATCCATTGCTCTAACAGTCTTTTTATCATCATTCATTCGCATATAAAAAGGTTTAATAGAAGAAGGATAATTAAATACTACAACAGGAATTCCATTAAAATATTCTTCTACTAAATATCGTTCATGTTCTGATTGTAAATCCATCCCCCAATAAACTGGATAAATAAAATTTACATTTTTTGTTTTTTCTATTTTTTTTAAAATTTTTATAACCTCCGTATAAGTAACTCTATAAAAAGAAAATTTTAATATGATTTCTAATATTTTTAGTATAGAAAAATTTTTTTTTTTATTCCATTTTTCTACATTTTTGTTTAAAAATGATAAGTCTTCTATACAATTATCAATAATATATCTAATGGTTAATTTTAAAAAATTTTCTGCTAAATTTATATTGTCCTCTAAATGATAAAATGCAATTTCTGGTTCTACCATCCAAAATTCAGATAAATGTCTTTTAGTATTTGAATTTTCTGCTCTAAATACAGGACCAAAAGTATAGATTTTACCTAATCCCATAATAGCACATTCTGCTTCTAATTGACCAGATACACTTAAATAAGATTTTCTATTAAAAAAATACTTATTATCATCTTTTTCTTTTTTAGATGTAGAAATTACTTGAAAAATTTGTCCCGTACCTTCACAATCAGAATAAGTAATAATAGGTGTATGTAAATATAAAAAATGTCTTTTATTAAAATATTCGTGTATAAAAAAAGATATAGAATTACGAATTCTCATTATACAACCAAAAATAGTTGTTTGAAATCTTAAATGAATTTGTTCTCTAGTTTTTTCTAGACTATGAGTTTTTGGTTGTATAATAGATTTTTGTATAATATTGTTGTCCACTAAACTATAAAATTTTATTTCATAAAGTTTTAATTCAATATCTTGTTCATTTCCAAAACTTTTTTTTATAATCCCCATAACTCTAATAGATGATCCAACTGTAATTTTTTTTTTCAAATTTCTAGATAAAATTATCTGTAAATTTTTTACTGTAGATCCATCATTTATAATTATAAACATAGAATGTCTAAAAGATCGTACCCATCCTTCCACTATCAATTTTTTATTTTCAAATAAAATTCCTTTATCTAAAATTTCTTTGATTGAGTATTTATTGATCATTTTTTTATATTCTTAGTATTTCTTCTTTTTTTTTATTGGAAAAAATATCTATTTTTTTTATATACTTATTTGTAATATTTTGTATTTTATTTTCTCCTAATTTTAAAAGATCATCAGATATTATTAATTTTTTTATATGTTGATTATTTTTTTTTCTAATATTTCTAATTAATATTTTTGAATGTTCTGTATAAACTTTTATTTTTTTTACTAGATCTAGTCTACCTTCTTCTGTAATAGAAGGAATTTTAATATAAATTATTCCTCCTTTATTAGTAGGCATTAATCCTAAATTTGCGTCTATAATGGTTTTATCAATTAATGAAATTATGGTTTTATCCCATGGTTGAATAGTAATATTTTTATTATCTACAATTAGAATATTAGAAATTTCTAATAATGGAACAAATTCATTATAATATTTTATTTTTATTTTTTCTAAAGTAGAAGCTAATGATCTAATTCCTAAACGGATTTGACTAATATTTTTTTTTAAAATATTAAAAATTTTTTCCATTTCTTCTGTACATAAAGATAAAATTTCATCTAATTTTTCCATGATTTTTTATTTTTTTGAAACTAAAGTTCCAATCTTTTCTCCAGAAATTAATTTTTGAAGATTTCCTCTTTTATTAATATTAAAAATTATAATAGGTAAATTATTTTCATTTCCTAAAATAAATGCTGTTTGATCCATTACCTTAATTTTCATTTGATATGCCATATCAAATGATATATTATTTAATTTTTTAGCATATTTATTTTTCTCAGGATCTGTTGTATAGATTCCATCTACTCTAGTTCCTTTTAATAAAACATCAGCTTTAATTTCTATAGCTCGTAAAACAGCTGCCGTATCTGTAGTAAAATAAGGATTTCCAGTACCAGCTACAAATATAACAACTCTACCTTTTTCAAGGTGATAAATTGCTTTTTTTTTTCCAAAAGGTTCTGCTATTTGATCCATTCTAATTGCTGTTTGGATATGTGTACATATACCTAATTTTTCAAGATAAGACTGGAAAGCTATACCATTAATAACAGTTGCTAACATTCCCATATAATCACCTTCTATACGATTAATAGTATTTTCTCTAATTCTTCTAGAAAATCCTCTAAATATATTTCCACCTCCTATAACTATAGCAAGTTGCCCTCCCATATTTACAACTTCCTTAACTTCTTCTGCATATTGTGTAAGACGGTTAGAATAAATGCCAAATTCACTGTCTCCCATAAGAGATTCTCCACTTAATTTCAACAATAATCTTTTATACTTCATGTATGTACTATTTTCATGGAAAAATTCCTAATTTTTCATAAGAATCAATAATTTTATTTATAGCTAATAAAAAAGATGTTGTACGAAAATTTTCTATATTTAAAGATTTTTTTAAATCACGGATTTTATGAAATCCACTAATCATTGTATCTTCTAAACCACTTCTTACTAGATCTATTTCGTTGGCACCTCTTAATATAATTTTTTTTTCATTTTTTGATATCTTTTTTTTACATACAGTTTCTACCATATGTAATAATTCTCCATTCATATTTTCACTAAACTTTTTTTCCACTCTTCCATAACGAACATGACTTAAATTTTTTAACCATTCAAAATATGAAACAGTTACGCCTCCAGCATTTAAGTAAATATCTGGAATAACAATTATTCCCTTTTTTTCTAATATAGAATCTGCTTCAGATGTAATAGGTCCATTCGCAGCTTCTCCAATAATCTTTGCATTAATTTTGTGAGCATTATTTTTATGTATTACATTTTCTAATGCAGCAGGAATTAATATATCACATTCTATTTCTAAAGCTTTTTCTGTTTTTTCAATATTTGTTGCTCCTGGAAAATTTAAAATAGAACCTGTATCTTTTAAATGTGAAATAACGTTATAAACGTTTAATCCATTTTTATTATATATAGCTCCTTCTCTTTCCGCTAAAGCTATTATTGTAGCATCAGAATTATAAAAAAAATTAGCAGTATGATAACCTACATTTCCTAATCCTTGTATTATTATTTTCTTACCTTCAATTCCAACATCAAGACCAATAGAAGACATTTCTTCTTCAAGACTACATAATTCTTTAATCCCATAAAAAACTCCTAATCCAGTAGCTTCTTTTCTTCCTCTGACTCCTCCTTGGGATATAGGTTTTCCTGTTACACAGGCTAATGCATCGATATCTCCTGGACGTAAAGAAGTAAAAGTATCTAAAATCCAACTCATTTCTTTTTCTCCTGTTCCATAATCAGGTGCAGGTACGTCGATTCCTGGGCCAATAAAATTTTTTTTTATTAATTCATAGGTATAACGCCTTGTTATCTTTTCTATATTATCTTTTGACATAGATTGAGGATCTATTTTTATTCCACCTTTAGCTCCTCCAAATGGAACATCCATTATTGCGCATTTATAAGTCATTAATGCTGCTAATTCCATGATCTCATTTTGATTAACTTTACTACTATACCTAATTCCTCCTTTACATGGAAGTTTATGATGAGAATGTTGAACTCTATATGCTTCTATTATTTTTATTTTTTTTTCTATTTTTACAGGAAAATGTATTTTATAAACAGCATTACATGTTTTAATTTGATCCAAAAGACCATTATCAATGGAAATAAACTGTGCAGCTTTATTAAAATTTTTTTCTATATTAGAATTAAAAAAATTGTAACCAGTTTTATTTTGGTTGTTTTTTGACATAAAAAGTATTTAATAAAATAAATCGTCAATATAAAATATTTATTATTTTTTTTGGTATTATAATTAATTTTTTTAATTTTTTTTCTTTTAAAATATTTTTTGTTTTAGGATGATTTAATATATTATTTTTTATTTTATCTATAGTTAATTTTGAATCAAAATTTTCTATAAATTTTAATTTTCCATTAAACATTATTATGTATTTAATTTTATTATTTAATAATAATTTTGATTCAAAATTAGGAATACTAGTGTACATGATAGATCTTTTTTTTCCAAATTTTCTCCATATTTCTTCAGATATATATGGAGCAAATGGAGAAATTAATTTTACTAATGGTTCTAATATTTTTATTTTATTACATTTCATTTTAATCAATTTTTTAACAAAAATCATAAAAAAACTTATACATGTATTAAAAGAATATGACTCTATTTTTTCATCTATTTTTTTTATAAGATTATTTAATAATTTTAATTCATTAATTGTAGGATTTTTTTTAATTACATTAAATTTTCCATTTTCATGATATAGTCCCCAAAATTTTTTAATAAAATTTTTTATACCATTTATTTTTTCTTCATCCCAAATTTTAGATTGTGTAATAGGTCCTAAAAACATTTCGTATATTCTAAATACATCTGCCCCGTATTTCTCAGATATATCATCTGGTTTTATTACGTTATATTTAGATTTAGACATCTTTTCTAATTTTCTTTTACAGAAAAAAATTCCTTTTTCTAAAATAAAAGTTGCATCATGAAATAGTGGATAAAATTTTTTAAATTTATTTAGATCTATTTTATTATTTTCTTTTTCTATAATTAAAGAAATATCTACGTATATTTCTTGTAATAAAAATTTATATTTTTTATAATTTTTTAAACCATAAGATATAAATATTTTTTTCCCAATTACTTTTAATATAATAACTGAATGATGTAATATCATACCTTGATTTATTATTTTTTTAAATGGTTCTTCTGATTTAATCCATCCTCTATCTTTTAAAAATTTATTCCAAAATCTTGCATAAATTAAATGTCCAGTATTATGTTCGGATCCTCCAATATATAAATCAACGTTTTTCCAATAATTTTCTTTTTCTTTACTTAAAAAAAAATAATTATTATTAATATCCATATAACGTAAGAAATACCAACTAGATCCAGCCCAACAAGGCATTGTATTTATTTCTATGGGAAATACAGATATCTCATCTATAAGATGATTTGATACTATTTTCATTTTTTTTTCATCCCAAGCCCATTTTTTTGATCTATATAACACAGATTTTTTATCTTTATTTTTTTGATGATAATTTTTTATTTTTGGTAAAATGATAGGGAGTTTATTAGTAGGAATAGCAATAGGAATTCCTTTTTTAAAATATATAGGTATTGGTTCTCCCCAATATCTTTGTCTAGAAAAAACAGCGTCGTACATTTTATAAATTATTTTCATTTTTCCTATTCCTTTTTCTAATAAAAAATCTATTATTTTTATTTTTGCTTCTTTTCTATTTAATCCATTTATTAAATTAGAATTAATACATACTTCATTTTTTTTTTCAATTTGGTATTTTAATACATTAATTGTTTTTATATTTAATTTTGAAGAAAATGTTTTACTTATTTTGTCATGTCCAGGTATTCCTAAATAAACTTTATTATTATTGTTTATATAAAAAAAATCACTAATGAAAATAGGGATTTTTTCATTTGTAATAGGATGTATTGCATAATAATTTGTAAATACACTATTTTCAATAAATTTTAAATTATTGTCTATATGAAAATTTTTTTTGTAAAAAATTTTTTTTGAAATAAAATGATTTTTTGATAATGTGATAAATGTTATCCCAAATATAAGTTCAGGATATAAGATGATAGTTTCTATTTTACCTATATTTAATATATCAAAAAATATTGAAATTACTTTAGATTTACCAATCCAATTTAATTGTGATTTTTTTAAAGATTTAGAACATTTTATATAATTTAATCCTTTAATAAGTCTATTTGAATAAGCAGTTGTTCTAATATGCCATTGTAACATTTTTTTTTTATATATAGGATGTCCACCTCTTATACTTTTTCCATTATTTATTTCATCATTAGCTAACACAGTTCCCAATTCATTACACCAATTAACTATACTTTTTTGTAAAAATGCTAATCTATAATATTGAAGAATAGTTTCTTTTTTTAAAGAATTATAATTTTTCCATGTTTCTGAATGGAATTTTATATTATATGAAGTATATGCATTTATTTTGTAGTTTCCATTTTTTTCAAATTCATTAATTAAGTTTTTTATAGGTTTAGCTTTTTCGTCTTTTAAATCATACCATGAATTAAAAATTTGTATAAACATCCATTGAGTCCATCGATAATACATTGGGTTACTAGTACTTAATTTTCTACTCCAATCAAATGATATACCTATGTTATCTATTTGATCTTTATATTTTTTTTCATTTTCATAAGTTATATCATATGGATTTTTTCCAGTTTGTATGGCATATTGTTCTGTAGGTAATCCAAATGAATCGAATCCCATTGGATTTAAAACATTATATCCTTTTAATCGCTTATATCTTGCATAAATATCTGATGATATATATCCTAAACAATGTCCTATATGTAATCCAGATCCAGATGGATAAGGAAACATATTTAAAATATAATATTTTTTATTTTGATTCTCTTTTATACGAAATGTATTATTTTTTTTCCAATATTTTCTCCATTTTTTTTCAATTTCTTTAAAATTGTATTCCATTTTACTAATAATTAGTTACAATATTTTTATAAAATATGTATAATATTTATTTGTATTATAATATAAAACAATATTAAAAAAATATAAAAATGTTTAATGAAAATGAATATAAAAATAATTTTTTAAATAGAAACTATTTGAATAGTTTAACTATTAGTCTATTAGTAAAATTAATACATGATCATACAGATGATATAGTCAATATATTTAATTTATTAAATGATTGTAAAGCAAGATCTGTATTTAGAGTATTAGATTTTCCTATAAAAAAAATTTTTATAGAAAAAATTCATTCAATAAAAAGAAAAGAATTTTTAAATAATCTATCAGTAGATGATCGTGTTTCTTTTTTAGAAGATCTTCCCAAAGATTTTTTAAAATATCTAATTAAATATTTAAATCCTGAAGAAAAAAAAAAAACATTGATATCTTTAGGATATCCTGAAAATAGTGTGGGGAGATTAATGGTACCATATCATATAGAGGCAAAAAAAAATTGGACGGTAAAAAAAGTATTAGATTCCATAAGAAAAGAAATTAAAAATAGTAATATAATAGAAATTATTTATATAATAGATAATTATGGAAAATTAATAGATGATATTAAAATAGGAAAATTTTTATTAGTAGATCCAAATACAAAAGTTTATGAATTAATGGATGGAAAATATACTGATGTATTAAAAGTAACTGATACAGAAGAAGAAGCTACTAAAATTTTTTATATGAATAATAGGACATCTTTACCTGTTGTAGATGATCAAAATTATTTATTAGGAATCGTTACTATTGATGATATTTTATGGATTTTTAATGAAAATTATAGAGAAGATTTACAAAAAATGGGGGGAATGGAAGTAATAAATCAATCATATTTAAATATTTCTTTGTATAAATTGATTAAAAAAAGAGCAAGATGGTTGATACTTCTTTTTATAGGGGAAATGCTTACTACAACGGTCATGCAAGAATTTTCAACTTTTATAGAAAAAGCAATCATATTATCTTTATTTATTCCTTTAGTTGTATCTAGTGGAGGAAATAGTGGATCTCAAGCTTCTAGTTTAATTATTCAGGCAATGGCTTTAGAAGAAATTAAAATGAAAGATTGGTGGATAGTTATGAGAAGAGAAATTATTTGTGGTTTTTTTTTGGGAGTTATTTTAGGTTTTACAGGGTTTTTACGAATTATTATATGGCATAATATGAAATTATTTAATTATGGATATCATTGGATTTTAATTGGTATTACTATATTTTTATCTTTAATAGGAGTAGTTTCTTGGGGTACATTTAGTGGTTCTATGTTACCATTTATTATAAAAAAATTTGGGGGGGACCCAGCTAGTTCATCTGCACCATTTGTAGCTACGTTAGTAGACGTAATTGGATTAATTATATATTTTTCTATATCTTATTTTATATTACATGGAATATTATTATAATGGAAAAAATCTCTACAGAATTTTAATACTTTTTTTAGATCGTTTGGTATTGGACAATAAAAATAACATTTTTTTCCATTATTTGGATGAATTAATGATATGGACACTGCATGTAAAGCTTGTTTTGATAAAATTTTAAAACATTTTTTGAAAAAAATTTTATATTTTTTAGACATTTTTTTAAAAAAAAATTTTCTTTTATTATAAACAGAATCATTAAAAATAGGATGTCCTATATATTTAAAATGTACTCTTATTTGATGAGTTCTACCGGTTCCTAATTTACAGGAAACATATGTTAAATATTTATTAAATCTTTCTATAACATTATAATAAGTTATGGAGTATTTACCGTAATTATCAAAATTACTATTAATCATTTTTTTTCTATCTTTTGGATTTCTTTTAATAAAACCATTAATTATACCACATTTTTTTGGAATTTTACCCCATACTAGAGCTATATATTCTCTGTGAATTTTTCTATAAAAAAATTGTTTTATTAAATTTTTTTGAGATTTATTATTTTTTGCTACAACCAATATACCTGAAGTATCTTTATCTAACCTATGTACTAATCCACATCTATATAAATTTGAACATTTTGAATTTAAGTAATATTTAATACCGTTAATTAACGTACCAGATTCGTTACCATATCCTGGATGAACTACCATACCAGATGGTTTATTTATAATTAAAATATCATCATCTTCATGTATAATATTTATATCAATTTTTTCTGAAATAAAATTTAATTTTTTTATTGGAGTTTTTAATGGTATATCAATTTTAATATGATCATATGGTTGAATTATATAATTATTATTTATAATACGTTTATTAACTAGAATGTATCCCATTTTAATATATTTTTGTATTTGATTTCTACTAATGTGATGAATTTTATTTTTTATAAATTGATCTATACGAATTTTTTTTTGATTTTTTCCTATTAAAATGGTATTCATTTTTATATTAATATTTTATTATTTCCTTAGCATAAACTATATGGTTTTGATTTTTTTGTACTCCCTTTCGCTTTATTCTTTATACTTCCTTTCGTTTTATTCTTTGTATTTCCTTGTGTTTTATTCTTTATATTCCCTTGCGTTTTATTCTTTGTATTTCCTTGTGTTTTATTCTTTGTATTTCCTTGTGTTTTATTCTTTATATTCCCTTGCGATTTGTTCTTTATACTTCCTTTCGTTTTATTCTTTGTATTTCCTTGCGATTTGTTCTTTGTATTTCCTTGCGATTTGTTCTTTGTATTTCCTTGCGTTTTATTATTGATGATCCCTTGCGATTTGTTCTTTGTATTTCCTTGTGCTTGTGATTGATTCTTTATACTTCTTTGCGCTTTATTCTTTGTATTTCCTTGTGATTGATTCTTTATACTTCCTTGCGCTTTATTCTTTGTATTTCCTTGCGTTTTATTCTTTGTATTCCCTTGCGTTTTATTCTTTGTATTTCCTTGTGATTGATTTTTTATACTTCCTTGCGCTTTATTCTTTGTATTCCCTTGCGTTTTATTCTTTGTATTTCCTTGCGTTTTATTCTTTGTATTTCCTTGTGATTGATTTTTTATACTTCCTTGCGCTTTATTCTTTGTATTTCCTTGCGCTTTATTCTTTGTATTCCCTTGCGTTTTATTCTTTGTATTTCCTTGCGCTTTATTCTTTGTATTCCCTTGCGTTTTATTCTTTGTATTTCCTTGCGTTTTATTCTTTGTATTTCCTTGTGTTTTATTCTTTGTATTTCCTTGTGATTGATTCTTTATACTTCCTTGCGATTTGTTTTTTGTATTTCCTTGCGTTTTATTCTTTGTATTCCCTTGCGATTTGTTCTTTGTATTTCCTAAAAATTTTCTATGAATTATATTGTTATCTATATCATTTTTATCAATCGTATTTTTTTCAATTTTATGATCTATATCATTTTTATCAATCGTATTTTTTTCAATTTTATGATCTATATCATTTTTATCAATCGTATTTTTTTCAGTTTTATGATCTATATCATTTTTATCAATCGTATTTTTTTTTGATTTAATCCATATGTGAATAATTTCATTATAATGATATTGTTTATAAATTTTTTTATTTTTATATTTATTAAAAATATTATTATTCCATACGTTATTAATAAATATAGTATATATTTTATTATCAACATGATAAATAATTTTTTTTAATTTTTTTTCTATAAAAATAGGAATTGCATGATTTGTAGTCATTCCAATTACATTAGGAATAGGTGTAAGATTATTATCTATTTTTCCTATTATTAAAGTAATATAATTTTTATAAAAAGGGAATAAATATCCATGATTGATTACTTGATTTTTGTAAATAACTTTTAATACTATATTATTTCTATTATTATTTTTTACTTTGTGATATTTAATTTTTTTAATTAGAATATGATTTTTATTGAGAATATCTATAGCTGTGGATTCTGTTTTATTTAAAATATTTGGTAAGACAGGTTTAAATAATTCTTTAGAATTATAATTGATCCATATAAAAATACATCTCCCTTTTTTTACACAAGATCCATATTTAGGATATATATATATAACTTTATGTTTATTAAATGACTTAATTTCATTTTTATAAATATTTTTTATATTATATTTTAAACCTAATTTTTCTATTATAGATATAGATTTTGAAAGAGTTAAATACTGTAGGTTTGGTACAATTACATAAATTCCATGTTTAGTGTAAGAATCAATCCACCTAAATGTTATCTGTGATATTTTATGTACTAAAAATATGGAAAATAGTATATTGATTATTATAATAAATAAATATTTTATTTTCACCATAGAAAATTTATAAATACTTAATAAAATACCAATAATAATTTTAATTTTATTATTATATTTTTTGAAAACATGTAAATAATGAAAAAAATAGCTATTGTAATGGGAGGTTTTTCAGGTGAATCATCTATTTCATTAAAAAGTGGTAAATTCATTTTTAAAAATTTATGCAAAAAAAGATATGATCCATATGAAGTTCATATTTCAAAAGAAAAATGGGTAGTAAAAATAGATGAAAATCATGAATATTCAATAAATAAAGATGATTTTTCTGTAATCATAGACAATTGCAAATTAATTTTTGACTGTGTATTTATTGCTATACATGGTACTCCTGGTGAGGATGGAATTTTACAAGCTTATTTTGATTTATTAAAAATTCCATATACTGGTTGTGATTTTTATCATTCTAATATAACATTTAATAAAAAATATTGTTTACCATTTTTAAAAGATTTTGGGATAAATGTCCCTAATTATCTTTTTATAAATAAAAATCAGAATTTTTGTAAAAAAAATATTTTAGATAAAATAGGAATTCCTTGTTTTGTAAAACCTAGTAAATCTGGATCTAGTTTAGGAATAAGTAAAATTAATAAAAAAAATGAGTTAGATTCTGCATTAGAAAAAGCTTTTCGATTAGATAAAGAAATTATAATTGAATCTTTTTTAAAAGGGAAAGAAGTATCAGTTGGAGTATATTCATTTAATAATGAAATTAAAGTTTTACCTATAACAGAAATAATTAGTCAAAACGATTTTTTTGATTTTCAATCAAAATATTCTGGAAAATCTCAAGAAATAACTCCAGCAAAATTATCATTTGAGATTGAAAATAATATTATAAAAATTGCTAAAAAAGTATATGAAATTTTAAATTTATCTGGTATGTCTAGAGCAGAATATATTGTTGTAGATAAAACCCCATTTTTTTTAGAAATTAATACAATACCTGGATTTTCAAAAGAAAGTATTTTTCCTAAACAATTAAAATCTGCAGGGTTATCCTTACCAGATTTTTTTCACAATGTTATAGAATCATGTATCAAGTAAAATATAATTAAAATTATTTTTTACATATACATTGTTTTTTACAAACAAATTTTTTTTTATTATTTAATAATGCATTCTTTAAAAGAATTAAGATAGAAATTATAAAAATAATAAGTATAATTATATGTTCCCACATATATTTAATGTTTGATATATTAAAAACGATGTTATATATGACAATATTGTCATAAAAATAAATTGAAATGTAGGGAAAATCCATGATTTAGTTTCTTTTTTAATAATAAATAAAGTACTTGTACATTGCATAGAAAATGTATAAAAAGATAATAGAGATAAACCTGTTGAAAAATTATAAATTGGTTTTTTTGTATCTTTATTAAGATCTTTTTTCATTTTCTCATTTAAATCTTCTTTTTTTTGATGTTCTATTTTATATAGAGAGTTCATAGTGCTAACAAAAACTTCTCTTGCTACAAAGGATGATAATAATCCAATTCCTATTTTCCAATCATATCCTAATGGATGAATAATAGGTTCAATTTTTTTTCCTAATAAACCAAGATAAGATTTATTAAGTTTTTGTTCTTTTATAGAAAAGATATTTTTTTTATTTGGTCCGTATGATCCTAATACCCAAATTATTATATTTGTTAATAATATTATTTTTCCTGTATTAAAAATAAATGATTTAATATGTATCCATATATTTATAAATATATTTTTTAATATAGGAACTTTATAAGTTGGAATTTCTATAATTAAATGGCTATTATAATTTTTTTTTAGAATTTTATTTAAAATCATAGCTACAATAAAAGCTGATATAATTCCTATTAAATACATCATCATCAACATTAGTCCTCTTAATTGAAAAATATACCATTTTTTATTGGGTATGATTAAAGAAATTATTAATATATAAACAGGTAATCTTGCAGAACAAGCGATAAAAGGAGTTATTAATATTGTTATCAAACGATCTCTATAATTTTCTATATGTCTAGATGATATGATAGCAGGAATTGCACATGCAATACTAGAAATCATTGGAACAATACTTTTCCCATTTAATCCAAAAGGACGCATAATTTTATCCATTAAAAAAACTACTCTATTTATATAACCACTTTCTTCCATAAGGAATAAAAAAAATAAAAGAATAGAAATCTGTGGAACAAAAGTAAGAACAGTTATTATTCCAGGTATTATTCCTTGTGATAAAAAATTGCTTAATGGACCATGATAAATATTTTCTATTTTTTTTTGAAAGAATGAAAAAAAAAACTCTATGTAATTTTTTGGAAGTTCTGCCCAAAAAAATATACACTGAAAAATAAAAAATAAAATAAAAAAAAATGTTATATATCCAAATATTGGATGTATAATTAGAATATCATCAATTTTTCTAGAAAAATTTGAATTATTTTTTTTTATATGATAAATTGTATTAGAATAAATTTTATTAATTTCTTCATATCTTACTATAGTTTCTTTTATTTGTAATCTTCTAGAAATGATTCCATATTTTTTTTTAATTTTTTTTATTATAATATTTTTATAATTTGATTGAAAATTAAAAATTTTATTAGACGATAAATAATACCAAGATTGATAAGAATTAATTAAAAAATTTTTTTTTATTTCTTTTATAGCAGAAAAATAATAGGATTCTGGATTAAAAAAAAATTTTTTTTTATTTATTTGATGATTTTCTAATTTATATTTTAAAATATTTAATCCATGTCCTTTTCTTGCATTAACTGAAACAACATCTGTAAAAAGTAATTTTTTTATTTTTTTTATATTTATTAATATTCCATTTTTTTTTGCTTCATCTATCATATTTAACACAAATAACACTGGAAATCCTAAGTCTTGTATTTGTCTTAATAAAAACAAACTTTTTTTTATGTTAGAAGAATCAGCTACAACAATGATTTTATCTGGATAATCTGTACTTTTTTTATTTAATAGTAATCTCATAATTATTTCTTCATCTTCAGATGAAGGATAAATACTATACGTTCCAGGTAAATCTATTATCTGATAGTAATTTTCTTTATGATGGAAAAAACCAATTTTTTTATCAACTGTTACTCCTGTATAATTTCCTATTTTTTGATTTAGACCAGTAAGTTTATTGAATAAAGATGTTTTTCCAACATTAGGATTTCCTACTAGAGCTAGTTTAATAACTTTATTTTTATTCATAATCTAATGATATAAATAAATTAAATCATATCATATAGGTTCAATTAATATATTTTCTGCTTCTTTTTTTCTTAATGCTAAACAAGATTGATTATAACTAATACATAGTGGATCACAAAAAATTGACACAAAAACTATTTCAAATTCTACTCCAGGTAAAATTCCTAATTCTAATAATTTTATAGGAAAATTATCGTTTTTATATCCTTTAATAATACCTTTTTTTCCTTTTTTTAGATCAGATAAATTCAAAATTTTTTGTATATTTCAGTTATATCATATATAAAATAAAGAATAATTAGCAATAAAAAATATTTTAAAAATTTATCTAAAATAATTTATGGATAATACTATCTATGTTTGAACGTTTTATACAATTAATTTTTAGTATATCAATACTAATTATCATTCATGAATTAGGTCATTTTATTTTCTCTATTTTATTCAAAGTTAGAGTTGAAAAATTTTTTTTATTTTTTAATCCATGGTTTTCTATTATAAAAAAAAAAATAGGTAAAACTATTTATGGAATAGGATGGATTCCGTTAGGTGGTTATATAAAAATATCTGGTATGGTTAATGATGAAAAAGAAATTCCACTTAAAAAATGGGAATTTAGATCTAAGTCACCAATAAAAAAATTTTTAATAATTTCAGGAGGAATAATTTTTAATATTTTTTTATCCATTATTATATTTTCATTATTAACATTTAAATATGGAGAGTCTAATTTACCAATAAAAAATGTTCCATATGGAATTGAAGTAAATAATATAGGATATAAAATAGGATTAAAAAATGGAGATAAAATATTATCTATTAATAATGAACCATGTTATTATTTTAATAATCTTACAAGATTAATTTTATTAGGTGATACAATAGTTATAAATAGAAATGGAAAGGTTATTAATCTTTTATTATATGATAAAAAAAAATTTTTCTTTAACGAAAGTAAATTAAGTTTATTTTTACAACCTAGAGTACCTCCTATTATAGATAAAGTTATAAAAAAATCTTATGCAGATAAATATAAATTATATTCAAATGATGAAATACTAACTATTAATTATTATCCCATTATGTTTCGAGATCAATTACGAAATATTATTGATAATAATAAAGGTAAAAATATTGTAATAGGTATTAATCGAAATGGAAATTTTATTAAAAAAACAATTCCATTTAATTATAAAAATATTATTGGAGTTCATTTAAAAAATTTTTTAGGAATTCATAAAATTTTCTCTATCGAAAAAAAAAATTATTCTATAATTAATAGTTTTTTACATAGTTTTATAAAATCATGGATTATATTAAAAAATCAAATATCATTTTTTAAAAATATTTTTGATTTAAATACTAAAGCTTATAAACAAATAGGAAGTTTTTTTTCTATAGCTAAGGAATTTCCAAATACATGGAATTGGTATATATTTTGGAATATAACTGCAACTTTATCTATTTGGTTAGCATTTATAAATTTTCTTCCAATTCCATCATTAGATGGTGGTTATATAGTTTTTATTTTACTAGAAATGATTATAGGTAAAAAATATAGTGAAATAATATTAAAACGTGTCACCAATATTGGATTTTTAATAATTAGTTTTTTAATGATCATTGTTTTAGTTTGGGATATTTTTAAATTTTTTTTTAATTAATTTTTTATTAAAAAAAAATGTATTATAAGGAGTTATTCCTAAATCTAAATTTAAATCATTATCATTTATATCATATATTATTTCTATAGGATTAAAAAAACTTAATCCTATTTTAATAATATTTTTTTTACATAAAAAAATAAATTTATCATAAAAACCTTTTCCGTAACCTACCCTATAACCTTTATGATCAAAAATTATTAATGGTAAAAATATAACATCAATAAATATAGGATTCATTAATTTTTTATAATATGGTTCTAATATTCCATATTTATTTTTTATTAAAATTGTATTCTTTTCAAGAATACAATTATTAATATAAAAATTTTTAAAATTTGTATGAGGAATAGTAATAATTTTTCTTTTTTTTAAAAGATGATGAACAATCATAAATGTATTGACTTCATTTAATTTTTCTATAGATAAAAAAATATGGAAAATATTTTTTTCCCAAATAGAAATTTTTTTTAATCTATAAAAAATTTCATAACTCATATTATAAATATCATTTTTTGAAAAATGATTTATTCTATTAAACAAATAAATTTTTCTAATATATTTTTTATTATATATCATAGATTTATACTGAATATATAAATTTTTCTAGTATACTTATAACTCTTTTGGGGGATTCTACATGCCCCATATGTCCAGTAGGTATTTCTATAATATTGGTATTAATTCCTTTACTAACTTCTTCATATATTTCTTTTTTATTTAAAATTAAATCATATTTCCCCATTATATATAATTTAGGAAATGAATATTTCTTTAAAAGAAAACTTCTTTCTTTTCTAAATGCTATTCCCATCAAAGTAGATATAATTCCTTGATTATAATTTAATAAAGCTATTTTTTTAGTAAAATTAATCTCATTTTTTAATAAATAAATTTTATTGGGATTAAACCATTTTTTAATAGTTTTTATTACAAAATTATTATAATTATTTTTTATAAGTTTAATTGAATTAATACGAATTTTTTGTTTTTCAATAGTATCAGATTTCGTAGTAGAATGAAGTAAACATAATCCTAAAAATAATTTAGGTACTTTTTCTGCGATAGCTAAAGAAATATAACCTCCCATAGAATGACCAAAAAAAATAGCATTTTCTATATTATTTTTTTTTAGTACATATTTTATAATTAAATCAGCAATATATTCCATCGTTAATATATTTTTTTTAAAAAATGTACTATATCCATGACCAGGTACATCTATTAAAATGATCCTAAATTTTTTATAAAGGACATTATATATAGGTTCCCATATTTTTGAGCTCCCCATGAATCCATGAATCATTACAATTGTAAAATTTTTAGAATTTTTTGAACTAAAAAATTTATAATTATCTTTTATATAAATCGGATTATTCATATTATTATACTTTTAAAAAATTAAATATTATAATAACAACCTATTTTTATTAAAAAATGTTATTAACCGTAAATATTGGAAATTCAAATATTCGTTTTGGTTTATTTAAAAAAAAATTTAATAATTTAAAATGTAATTACTCATGGATTATTAGTTCTAGTTATCATAGATCATTAGATGAATATACTTTATTATTCATGAATATATATAAAAAAAATAATATTTTATTAAAAAAAATAAAATACATTGTAATTGGATCTGTAGTACCTTCTTTAACAAGAATAATTATACAATCTTTAAAAAAGATATATAAAATTGATCCCTTCATAGTTAATAGATATTCTACCTCATCTGTTAAACATTACTCTCATCAATTAGGAACAGATTTATATGCTAATGCAGTGGCATCAAACGAAATATATAAACGTACTACTACCTTAATAATTGATTTTGGTACTGCTTTAAGTTTAACTTGTATTGATAAAAATGGAGTAATTAAAGGTATAATTATTGCTCCTGGAATTAATAGTTCATTAATATCTTTAGTAGGTAACACATCTCAATTACCTAAGATCAAATTAAAAAAACCACTTACTGTACTGGGTAATTATACCGAATTATGTATTCAAAGTGGAATTATATATGGATACTTAAGCATGATAGAAGGATTAATTGATAAAGTTAATCAAGAAATAGGAATAAAATGTTTTGTTATTGCAACTGGAGGTTTATCGCATATATACGCTCCTTTAACAAGAAAAATTCATATTAACGATAAATTACATACGATAAAAGGATTGAAAATTTTATTTCATTTTAATTATAAAAAAAAATTATAGTATAACTGAATTTTTTATTTTATTAGATATCAATTTAAATTTTTCTTTAGATAAATTTATTCTTTCTGAAAAAAAATCGGCATCAGATTCTTTATCCATTGGTATAAGATGGATATGTATATGAGGAATTTCAAAACCCATAATAAACATCCCCACACGATTACAAGGTATTGATTTTTCTATTCCTATGGCTATTTTTCTAGAAAAAATCATTATAGAAATAAAATTTTTCTCTGACATAGAAAAAATTTTTTTCTCATAATTATTTTTTGGAATAACTAATGTATGTCCTATTTTTAATGGATATATATCTAAAAAAGCTAAATGATCAATATTTTCAGCTATTTTATAAGAAATAATTTCATTATCAATTATCTTACGAAAAATATTATGTTTCATTAAAAGTAATTTCTAATATTTTATAATAAATTGTCATTTTATTAGGTAATTCAATTTGTGCAATTTGTCCTACTTGTTTACCTAATAATCCTATAGATATAGGAGTATTAATGGATATTTTTCCTGATTTTAAATCGGCTTCACCTTCTGGAACTAAGGTGTATATTTGTTCTTTTTCACAAGAAATATTTTTTACTTTTACCGTAGAGAGAATAGATACTCTAGTTTTATTTATTTTTTCACCATCTATAATTCTTGTATTATATAATTTTTTTTTTAATTTAGCTATATTTATTTCTAACATACTTTGTGCTTCTTTTATGGCATCATATTCAGCATTTTCTGATAAATCACCTTTATCTCTAGCTTCTGCTATTTGAAGAGATATTTTTGGACGTTCTATATTTTCTAATCTTTCTATTTCTTTTTGTAATTTTTTTAATCCTTTTTTAGTTATATATTCAAATTTTTCCATAATTATTTTCAATATTTAATATTTTTTTTGTTATTCTATCCTGGATATATCAGCCCCTAAATTTTGTAATCTTTTTTCTATTTTTTCATATCCCCTATCTATTTGTTCTATATTATTTATAATGCTAATTCCTTTAGCAGATAGTGCTGCTATTAAAAGAGATATGCCGGCTCTGATATCAGGAGAATTTAGTATAGATCCTTTTAAATAGGATTGATGATTTAATCCGATAACAGTTGCTCTATGAGGATCACATAATATAATTTGTGCTCCCATTTCAATTAATTTATCTACAAAAAATAATCTACTTTCAAACATTTTTTGGTGAATCAATACACTTCCATCTGCTTGTGTAGCAACTACAATTAGTATACTTAATAAATCAGGTGTTAATCCTGGCCATGGTGCATCAGAGATTGTTAATATTGCATTATTTAATAATTTTTTTATTCGATAGGATTTTTGAGATGGAATGAAAATGTCATCTTTTTCTTTTTTTATTTTAACCCCCATTTTTTTGAAAATATTTGGAATAACCCCCAGATTGTTCCAATTAACATTTTTTATCCTTATTTCTGAACATGTTATAGCAGCTAATCCAATCCAACTACCAATTTCCACCATATCAGGCAAAATGGTATGGTTACCTCCTTTTAGTTTTTTTACACCTTTTATCTTAACTAGATTAGTTCCAATTCCTTTTATTTTGGCTCCCATTTTATTAAGAAGCTTGCATAATTGTTGTATATATGGTTCGCATGCAGCATTATATAAAATTGTTTCTCCATCGGCTAAAGTTGCCGCCATTATAATATTAGCAGTACCTGTTATTGAAGCTTCTTCCATCAAAATATAGTTTCCTATTAATTTTTTATTATTCGTATATAAATAAAAACATTTATTATTACTTTTATAAGTAATTGTACTTCCTAATAATTTTAATCCTGTTAAATGCGCATCTAGTCTTCTACGACCAATTCTATCCCCCCCAGGAATAGGTATACATACTTTTTTAAATCTAGTTAATAAGGGCCCAGCTATCATAATAGATCCTCTTATAGATTTTCCATATTTTTCATAAAAATTTTTTGTATTTAAATATTCAATATTTATATTTTTTGCTTGAAATGTATAATCTCCAATTCCTTTTTTTTTTATTATAACTCCTAAATTACTCAGAATATGCATTAAACATTTTACATCACCTATTTCTGGGATATTATTAATTCTTAATTTTTCTGAAGTTAGTAATACTGCACATAATATTTGTAATGATTCGTTTTTAGCACCTTGTGGTTTTATTTCTCCTTTTAAAGATTTTCCTCCTTTTATTCTGAATATTCCCATTGTTTAATATTTATTATTTTCTAATTCTAGAATTAAAATTTCTTCTTAAAATTTGAGAACATTGTAATAATGGGTCCATATTATTATTTATAATACAAATTTTTCCATTTGAAAGTTTTATTAAATCTTTAAATATTACATCATCTTCTACCATATTTTTATTCCACCTTAAATAATTTTTTTTCATGGTATTTGCAATAGCATATAGTAATCCTTCTTTTTTTTGTTCATTTTTACAATTTATAGCTACATTGATCATATCTCTAATAATTTTTCCATAATATCTAAAACTATTTAAGTATTCTGGATAAACAATTTTTTTTAAAACATTATTTTTTTTTTCTGGATTTGGTTTTGGAAAAGGTGTATCAATATCCAATTGATAATTAGACATAATCAATAATTGATTCCATAATTTATGTTGAAAAAAAGGAAAAATTTTTTTATTATATTTATTTTTGTAATTAGAATCCGTCATTAATTTTATAATTCCTAATGCACATTTATTTCTTTTTTTTCTATTTTTTATTTGTATTGCAAAATCTATCATTTTTTGAATATTTCTACCATATTCTGGTATCACCAGTCTAAATCGATTAGTATTATATTCCATATTAAAATCTATTTTTAATTTTTTATAAAAAATCAAGTAATTGTTTGTATTATAATGTTTTTTTAATCAACTTAGAATTATTTTTATTATAATTCTGTTTTTTTTCTATATAAGAAGTTTGATTTAACGTCCAAAGTATTTTTTTATGAAAAGGATGTTTTCTAACTTGACAAGTTTTATTAAAACAAAATATACAATCAAATTTAGAACATGCATCTACATGTACGGATAATTCTACTTTAGTTCCAAATTTATATTTGGTTAAAATTGTTAATTTTCTTACTTCTTTATTAGCTTCTTTTATATTAAAAAACCAAGGAACGGTTAGATGACAATCAATATGTAGGGCACTACCATATTTAATAATTTTTAAATGATGAAGATCTATCCAATAAATAGATCTTTTTTCATTAAGATAAAAAGACAATTTTTTTAAAAGATTTTTATCAGTTTCATCCATAATACCAGCAGTAGCGTTTCTTAATAATTTAAACCCTGTATACAGAATGAAAAAAGATAAAATGATAGAAATAATGGGGTCAATCCAAATACATTTTGTTTTATTTAAAAATATTAATCCAATTGCTATTCCAAAAGTAGAATATGTATCCATTTTAAGATGTTTTCCACTTGCTATTAATGTTAAAGTTTTATTTTTATTACCAATTTTACAAGCTAAAAACCCAAGAAAATAATTAATTATAGAAGTTAAAAACATCAATAATATACCACAATCTAACTTTGATAATAGTGATGATTTATGATAAAAGTTATATCTAATTCTTGTAAAAGTATTTATAAATATTGTAAAGCTTATTACAGATATTAAAAACCCTTCGATAGCGGTAGATATAAATTCTATTTTTCCATGTCCATATGGATGATTTTTATCTTTTGGTAAAGAAGAAATATATAAACTACATAAACCTATTATACTACTAATTATATTGGTTAAACTTTCCATTGCATCACTAAATATGGAAAGAGATGATGTAATACGCCAAGTAATAAGTTTTATACAAAATAAAATTATGGCAAAAAAACATATCATTTTTTGTATAAAAAAACTACTTATCATAGTTTTTTTTAAATTCATAAAATAATTTTATGGATAAAAAGTTAATTTATTTAAACTCAATAAAATTTTTTTTTTTCCTAATTTTTGAAAATCAATAATAGCTATTTGATTATTATATTTTAAATAGAGAATGATTCCTACCCCAAATTTTTTGTGAAATACTTTAATTCCTTTTTTTATAAAATTATATTCTTTTTCTTTTTTATCATAAGAAATAATATGATCATTATTTTTTATTTCTTTAATAAAACGACTAGGAATATTATTTTTTTTTTCTCCCCATAATAATCTACATTTTGCATATGTTAAAATTGCTAATTTTTTAGCTCTTGTAATTGCTACATAAAATAAACGACGTTCTTCTTCAATTTTTGATATCTCATTAATATTTGATCTTGATGGAAAAATATTTTCTTCTAATCCAGTAATAAAAACAATAGGAAATTCTAATCCCTTAGATAAATGGATAGTCATTAATGAAACTTTATTTTCTATTTCTTTTTTTTCATCAATATAAATTTTATTATCAAAATAAAAATTTTGAAGAAATTTTGATAAAGAAATTCTTTCTTTAAGTTTAATTTTTTGTGTAAAAAAATAATATAATTGATGAATATAATAATTTTTATTTTTTTCTTCCTTTATTTGTTCCAATAAAATTAGATTAATTATATCTTTTATTATTTCGTATACGTTTATATTTTCTTTTTTTAAAAATATTATTTTTAATAAAAAAAATATTTTTTTTATTTTACATTTAGTTTTTTTATTAATTATAGATTTCTTATCATAAAGATCAATATTACTTAAAATATCAAAAATATTATATTTTTTGTATTTTTCTATTAATTTTAATATAAAATTAATTGTTTTTTTATGTCTAATATTATTTTTTTGTAAAATACGTAACAATAATTCTTCATCATTAGGATTATTTATAAACTTTAAATATAGTAGTAAGTTTTGAATTTCTTTCCGTTTTATTAAAGAAATATTTCCATATATTTTGTATGGAATTTTTCTTTCTTTTAAAAGATATTCAATAATGTAAGATTGTGAATTAGTCCTATAAAATATTGCAAAATCTTTATATTCATATTTTTTTTTTTTTATAATAGAAAGAATAGAATCTATGATATATAATACTTCTTCTTTCTCAGATGAAGCTTCATAAATTTTAATTTTTTCTCCTTGTTCATTGTTTGTCCATATTTTTTTTAAAATTTGATTTTTATTAAATGAAATAATTTTATTAGATATTTGAACTATATAATTAGTAGATCTGTAATTTTGTTCTAAATAAAATATTTTAGTTTTTTTATATTCAATATGAAAATTTTTAATATTAGATATATTTGCACCACGAAAATTATAAATAGATTGAGCATCATCTCCTACTACAAATATGTTATTATATTTTTTTGATAAAAATTTTATAATAATACTTTGAGATGAATTAGTATCTTGATATTCATCAACTAAAATATATTTAAATTTTTCTTGATATTTATTAAGTACTTTTGGATATAAATAAAATAAACGATAAGTATATAATAATATATCATCAAAATCTATAGCTTTCGATTGAAAACATTTTAATGTATATAAATCATAAATTTTTTTAAATGGATTTTCTATTTTTTTTTTTAAAAAAAAATTGTTTTTATATAAAGATATTTTTTTTAAAATATCTTTATAATTAAATGACTTATCAAGATTTAAATTTTTTAAAATTTTTTTTATTATGTTTTCTGAATCTTTTCGATCATATATAGTATAATCAGGATTAAATCCTATGTAGTGAGATTCTTTTCTTAAGATATTAGAAAAAATAGAATGAAATGTACCTATTTTTATTTTTTTTGACAAAGATTTATCTATTAAATTAGATATTCTATTTTTCATTTCTTCTGCAGCTTTTTTTGTAAAAGTAAGAGCTAATATATTGGAAGGTTTTATTCCAATATTTTTAATCATATAAATAATTCTATATACTAAAACTCTAGTTTTTCCTGATCCAGCTCCTGCAATTACTAAAACTGGTCCATAAATAGTTTTTACTATCTTTTTTTGAATCTCATTTAATTTCATGCATGCAAGTAAATTTCAATTTTTTTTAATATTATGAAAATAATTATTTTTTTTTTTTAAAAAATTTGGATTATTTTTTGTAAATCTTTCAACAGTTAAAAATACTTCTTTAATTAATTCATTATATTTAAAAATGTTTGTAAATAAATATTTTTTTCCACTTTGTTCATTACCCGTTAAATTACCTCCACCTCTCAATTTAAGATCTTCTTTTGCTATTTCTAATCCATTATTAGTTTGACACATTTTATTAATTCTAGATAATCCTATAGGATTAATTGATTTTTCTGATAAAAGAATACAATAACTTTGATGAATACCTCTACCTACTCTTCCTCTTAATTGATGTAACTGAGATAACCCAAAAACATTAGCATTTTCTATTAATATAACAGAAACATTAACAACATTAATCCCCACTTCTATTATTGTAGTTGTTACAATTATTTTAGTTTTTTTATTTAAAAATTTATTCATTTGTATTTCTTTTTCTTTATAATTCATTTTTCCATGTAAAAACCCAATTTGATCTTTCTTTAAAAATTTAAATCTTTGAATTATTTCTTGATATCCTGTTATTAAATTTTTATAATTATGTTTCTCTGAATTTACAATAGGATAAACTATATATATTTGTCTTCCTTTTATTATTTCATTTTCTATTATTTGAAATGCTTTATGTTTATATTCATTCCAAAAATGAATAGTTTTAATAGGTATTTTACCTATAGGTTTATTTTTTATAATAGATATACTTAAATTTTTATAAAAAACTTTAGCAAGAGTTCTTGGTATTGGTGTAGCTGTCATTATTAATACATGTGGAAAATTGTTAATTTTACATATTTTTTCTCTTTGTTCTACTCCGAATTTTTGTTGTTCATCTATAATAGCAATACCCAAGTTTTTAAACTTTACTTTTTCTTGTATTAAGGAATGTGTACCGATTAAAAAAGATATTTTTCCTTTAATTAATAATTTATAAATTTCATTTTGATTAGAATAAGATGTAGATCTTGTTAATAAAGCAATTTTAACTCCAATTTTACATAACATTTTTATAAAGTAATTATAATGTTGGATTGCCAATATTTCAGTTGGGGCCATTATACATGATTGAAATCCATTATCTAATGCAAGTAGCATTGCTAACATAGCAATAATTGTTTTTCCACTTCCAACTTCTCCTTGTAATAACCGATTCATTTGAATAGGTTTTTTTAAATCACTACGTATTTCTCTAAATACATTTTTTTGATCTTCAGTTAAATCAAATGGTAAATGATTTTTATAGAAAGAATTAAATTTTTTACCTATTTTTAAAAATGGTTTTCCTCTTATTTTTTTTATAGAAAATAACCTAACTAAAAATAATTTTTCAAATTTTATTGAATATTTTGCTCTTATTAAATTATTTATAGATTCTGGAAAATGAATTTGAATTAATGCATTTTTTTTAGAAATTAATTTTCTATCATTAGTATATTTTTGGAATATGAAATTATTTATTTCTTTTGAATTATTTTCTAATTTTTTTATAATTATTTTTAATAAATTCATTATAAAAAAATTATCAATTCCATTTTTTTTTAAATTTTTTGATAAGGAATAAGTTGGATATATTGAATATATTTTTATTTTATCATGAAATTTTTGTATTATTGGATGAACAATCTGTATTTTATTTTTAAATAGGACTTTTTTTCCGAATACTAATATTAAAATATTCTTTTTTAATCTTTTAAAAAAACTAATTTTTTTAAACCAAATCAATTCAATATATCCAGTTTTATCTACTAATAAGGCTATTAATATTTTTCCTACATTATTTTTTTTTTTTATTTCCTTAAAATCAATAATTTTTCCTATAATTTGAACAAAACTATTATCATTTTGTTTTAATTCTGATATTGTTTTTAATCCTGCATATATATATCCGTTTGGATAATAAAGAATTAAATCTTTGCATGTATAAATATTTAATTCTTTATTTAATAAAGAAACTTTTTTTGAGTTTAATTTTAAATTTCTAATAGATTTTTTCAAAATATCATTACAACACATAACATGATTATTATTTTTTTTACGTAATGTAGAAAAATAATTATTTTTGTTTTTTATACCTAAAAATTTATATTTAAAAATATAGGACATTTAGCTCAGTTTGGTTTAGAGCACTACTTTGACATGGTAGAGGTCGTCGGTTCAAATCCGATAGTGTCCACAATAAATTTATTACCATTTTATATTATGATATTAATTACTACAGTAAGAGAAGGAGAATCAATAGATAAAGCTTTAAAAAAAAGCAAAAAAAAATTTGATAAAACTCGTATTTTAAAAGAATTTAGAGAAAAACAACAATATATAAAACCATCTGAATGTAGAAGAAATGAAATTTTAAAAGCAAAATATAGAGAACGTATGAAATTAAAAAATGAAGAATAGTTATATTAAAAAATATAGAAATATATTTGGTTTAATTGGTAAAAATATTAGTTATTCTTTATCAAGAGATTTTTTCCTAAAAAAATTTAAGAAAGAATCTATAAGTTATTCAACTTATCTAATTTTTGATATTAAAGATATTAACGAAGTTAATATAATATTTAATATACCTAATCTAAAAGGTTGTAATGTTACTATTCCTTATAAAATAAATATTATTAATTTTTTAGATGAATTAGATATGAATTCCAAAAGAATTAAATCTGTTAATGTAATAAAAATAAAAGATAACTATAAAATAGGATATAATACTGATATTATTGGATTTCAATTATCATTTGAAAAATTATTGAGTTTTTATCATACTAAAAAAAACTTAAAAGCTTTGATATTAGGAACTGGAGGTGTTTCTTATGCAATATCATTTGTATTATATAAATTAGGAATACCATATAAATATGTATCTAGAAATAAAGAAAAAAATAATCATACAATAAATTATATTGATATTAATCGAGATTTATTAGAAAAATATAAAATTATTATTAATTGTACTCCTCTAGGTACGTATCCAAATATAAATTCTTTTCCTCCCTTACCATATCAATATATTTATAATAATCATATTTTATATGATCTTACATACAATCCTGATCAAACTATTTTTTTAAAAATTGGTAAAAAGAAAGGTGCATTAATAAAAAATGGATTAGAAATGTTATATCTTCAAGCCGAAGAGTCTTGGAAAATATGGAATTCCTAAATTAAAAATTAGAGATTAAATTTTTTTTTATGAAAATTAAAAAATTATTTATGGAAAGGGCTATACAATTGGCTAATAATGGAATAGGGATAATTTCCCCTAATCCAATAGTTGGATGTGTTATAGAAATAAATGGGTTAATTATTTCCGAAGCATGGAATTATCAATGTGAAAATGAACATGCAGAAGTAAAAGCAATAAATAAAATTAAAAATGATTCCTTATTCTTAAAATCAACTCTTTATGTAACGTTAGAACCATGTAGTCATTTAGGAACAACTCCTTCATGTGTAGATTTAATAATAAAAAAAAAAATTTCTATAGTTGTAATAGGGGCGAAATCTCCATTTATAAAAAGTAGAATAGGGATAAAAAAATTAAAAAAATACGGAATAAAAGTAATTGAGAATTATTTACATGATCAATGTAGAATTATAAATAAACGATTTTTTACATTTTATGAAAAAAATCGACCATTTATTATACTAAAATGGGATCAAAGTTATGACGGATTTATTGCTTCTTCATTTAAAAAAAATGAATGTATTAGTAATATTTATTCTAGGCAATTAACTCATAAATGGAGATCAGAAGAAGATAGTATTTTAGTTGGAGAAAAAACTATATTAATGGATAATCCTGAATTGAATACTATAAAATGGAATGGAAAAAATCCAGTAAAAATTTTTTTAGACAAAGAATTAAGCATTCCTAATTATTATCATCTATTTGATAATAAACAAGATACTATTATATTTACAGAAAAAAAAATTGAAAAAAAAAATAATAAAATAGAATTTATTCAAATTTGTTTTGATCAAAAATTATTAGAACAAATATTATTTTTTTTATTCAAAAAAAAAATACAATCTATAATCGTAGAAGGAGGAAAAAAAATATTAGAGATTTTTATAAAAAAAAATATTTGGGATGAATCTCGTGTTTTTATATCTAATAAAATTTTTAATGACGGTTTGAATGCTCCTATAGTAAATGGAAATATAATTTTAAAAAAAAATATTGATACAGATATACTAATTATAAAATCATTTTATTAATTTATTTAAAAATTTGATAGTATCAATTTTATCTGGATATTCTTCTAATTTTGGATATTGAGATGTTCCAAAATGAATTTCTTCTTTTATAAAATTTTTTGATATAATACATTGTATATTTTTATGATAATTATAAATATTTTTTTTTAAATTTTCTAAATTTTTATAAAATTCATAATATAAAATAGAAATCGGGCTATTATATTTTTTTTCTTTTTTAAGAATTAAAAATTCATTTTTAAAAAAATTAATTTTGTTCATTATAAAAATGGATTTATAATATTTATAGTTATTCATATATTTTCTATTTTTTTTTACATATCTACATATATATGATGACTTTAATATTAAATCTATATTATAATTGTATGGTATAAATATTTTTCCTACATTTCTACATCCTCTTCCATAATAATATAAAATATCTTTCGATAAGTTCAATAAATCATTTTTATTTTCATTTCCTTGTAATACGGATATAGATATTCTATTTTTTCTAATCAAAGATGGAATATTTTTTTTTAAAAAAAAAAAATTAAAATATCGAAAGGAATTATTATTCCCTGTAGCAATTACACAATCATATTTTTCATTTAAAAAATTTTTTGTGAATTTAATCTTATTTTTAATTGATGAATTTTCATTAATTAATATTCTACATATTATAGGAATAATAATATTATCTTTTTCTGATAACTTTATTATTATATTATTTCCTGATAAAATAACACATAATAAATCATGAAACCCTGCCATAGGAATATTACCAGGCATTATAACGAGGACATTTTTTTGATTTCTATTAATAGGATATTTTTCAATCCATGATTCTATTTTATCTTTTTTTAAAACTTTACTCCAATAATCAAATGATATAATCAAATCTTCTTTTAAAAACCATTGTTTTTTTGTTAATAAGGATTCAAATTCTACAAAAAATTTATTAAAATATGTATATCTATATTTTTTTTTATATATATTTTTGAATTCTGATAATAACTTACCTAAAGTAACAAAACTTTTTATTATTTTTATCATTGTTGTAATATAAAAAATTTTATGTCTATAAAAATTACAAATGATTGTATAAATTGTGGTGCATGTGAACCTGAATGTCCAAACAAAGCAATTTACGAAGGAGGAAAAAAATGGAGAATGTCAGACGGAACTTCTTTAAAAAAAGGATCTAATATTAATTATGATCCTACATTATTTAATAATCCAATAAAAAATAATATATACTTTATTATTAAGGAAAAATGTACAGAATGTATAGGATTTTATGATGAACCACAGTGTATAGAAATATGTCCAGTAAATTGTTGTATTTTAGATAAAAAAAATATAGAAACTAAAAAAGATTTAATAAATAAAAAATTATTTTTACATGGATAAAAATGATAAATTTAACTGGAAGATTTTTATAAAAAAAGAATGTGAGGAATATTATTTTAAAAAATTATTGAAATTTCTTCGATTTGAATATATAAATTATAATTGTTATCCAAAACAAGAAAATATTTTTTCTTTTATGAAATACTGTCCTTTTCATACTATAAAAGTAGTTTTATTAGGACAAGATCCTTATTATAAAAAAGGACAGGCAGATGGATTATGTTTTTCTGTTCCTAATGGAATTTCATTTCCTCCTTCTTTGAAGAATATTTTTATAGAAATAAATAATTGTTTTAATTATAAAAAATATCCTAATAATGGATCATTAATTAGATGGGCAAAACAAGGTGTATTATTATTAAATTCTATATTAACTGTTAGAAATGGAATTCCAAAATCACATAAAAATCGTGGATGGGAAATATTTACAAATAAAATTATACATATAATTTCATTAAAAAAAAAACATATTGTTTTTCTTTTATGGGGAAAATATGCTCATGAAAAAGAAAATTTAATTTTCGTTAAAAACGATCATTATATTTTAAAAACATCTCATCCATCTCCATTTTCTTCTCATTTGGGTTTCATTGGATGTAGACATTTTTTAAAAACTAATAAATTTTTATATACATATAAAAAACCAATTATTGAATGGAAATGATTATATATGAATTGCACGATTTTCAAAATTTAATAATGAAGCTTCTTTAAAAGACTCACTAAAACTAGGATGAGGATGACATATTCTATATATATCTTCAGAAGAAGCTTTAAATTCCATAGAAACTACCGCTTCCATGATCATTTCTGAAGCAGCATCACTAATTATATGAACTCCTAGAATTTCGTCCGTTACTTTATCAGTAATCATTTTTAAAAAACCAATTGTATTTCCAATAGTATGAGCTCTACCTAAAGCTTTCATTGGAAAAATTCCTACATTGTATTTTAATCTATTTTTTTTCAATTCATTTTCTGTATATCCGACACTTGCTACTTCAGGATGAGTATAAATTACTGATGGTACTAAATTATAATTGATTTTATTAGGTTTTTGTCCTGAAATGTGTTCAACAGCATAGAGACCTTCTTCTTCTGCTTTATGTGCTAGCATTTTACCTCCAATAACATCTCCAATTGCATAAATATTATTTAATGTACTTTGTAAGAAAGAATTTACTATAATAAAACCATTTTTGTCAGTTTTTATTCCTATATTATTTAATCCTAAATTTTCAGTATAAGCTTTTCTTCCTACTGATATTAAACAATAATCTCCCTTAAATAATATTTTTTCTCCTAATTTATTTTTTGTGATAACAGATATATTATAGTCATCAGAGATTATGTTTTCAATTGATAAAGATGTATTTATTTTTATAGATGATTTTTCCAATATTTTTTTCATTTCATTACTTAATGATTCGTCCATATTAGATATAATATGTTTCATATTATCAATAATAGTAACTTCACTACCTAATCTATTAAAAATAGAACTTAATTCTAATCCAATAATACCTCCTCCAATTGTTATTAATCTTTTTGGAACTTCTTTTATATTTAATGCCTCTGTAGAGGATATAATATTTTTTTTAAATTTTTTTATATAAGGAAATTTTATTGGTTTAGATCCAGTGGCTATGATACAAAAATTAAATTTAATTTTTTCTTTTTCTGTCATTAATTTTTCATCAAAAATAGATAATATATTTTTTGTTTTAAAATACCCAATTCCATGATAAATATCTATTTTATTTTTTTTCATTAAATATTTAATTCCATTGTTTATATTTTCAATTACTTTATCTTTTCTATTTATAATTTTTTTTAAATCAAATTTTAAATTTTCAAAAAATATTCCATGTGAGTAAAAATTTTTTTTTGCTAAAAAAAATTTTTTAGAAGAATCTAAAAGGCATTTTGATGGAATACATCCTACATTTAAACATGTCCCACCTAATGACGAATATTTTTCTATAATTGCAGTTTTTAATCCAAGTTGACTAGATCTAATCGCTGAAACATATCCTCCAGGACCAGATCCTATAATTATAAGATCATATGATGATATATTGTTCATAATAATTTATTTTAAAATAAAATTACATATTTAATATATATGCAAAAATTAATGGAGCTACTATAGTAGCATCTGATTCAATCATAAATTTTGGAGTATTTTTATTTAACTTTCCCCAAGTTATTTTTTCATTAGGAACTGCTCCAGAATAAGATCCATAACTGGTAGTAGAATCAGAAATTTGACAAAAATAATCCCATAATGGAGTTGGAGTACCAACATCTTGAGATAACATAGGTACGACACATATAGGAAAATCTCCAGAAATCCCCCCTCCAATTTGAAAAAACCCTATTTTATGTTTATTACATTCTTTTTTATACCAATTAGACAAATAAATCATATATTCAATACCGCTTTTTATTAAAAAAGGATCAAATAATTTCTTTATACAATATGATGAAAAAATATTTCCCATTGTACTATCTTCCCATCCTGGAACTATTAATGGTATATTTTTTTTAGCTGCAGCTAAAACCCAACTATCATTGGGATTTATATTATATGGTTCTAACATATTTTCTAACAAAATTTGATATATATATTCATGAGGAAAATATCGTTTTGATTTTTTTTTTGCTTGATCCCATACAAAGAAAATATGTTTTTGTAATTTTTTAAAAGCCATTTCTTCTGGTATACAAGTATCTGTTATTCTGTTATATCCTTTTTTTAATAAATTTTCTTCATCATTAGGAGTTAAATCTTTGTAATTAATAATATTTTTATAAAAAGATTTTGATATTAAATTTAATATATCTTCTTCTAAGTTAGCTCCCGTACAAGAAATAATATGTACCTTTCCTTTTCTAATCATATCAGCTAAAATTTTTCCTATTTCTGCAGTGCTCATAGCTCCTGCTAATGTAATCATCATTTTTCCATTATTTTCAATATGATTTTTGTATGATTTTGCTGCTTCGTATAAACTTAGAGCATTAAAATGACAAAAATATTTCTTTATAAAATAAGTTATGGGAGAATGTTTCATAATCTTTTTTTTATCTAGCTAGCTATAGCCATTGTTTTATATAATTATTATTAATTTTATTTGACATTAATTAAGTCATTTTATTTTTTTGTTTTATTATAAGATCATTAAGATTCTTATATTTTTACATTTTAATTTATTTTATATCAATTCAATTTGATAATTTGATTTTTATTGAAAATAAAAATTGATATTGATTTTTATATCTTATATATCTTAATTTGAATTATTGTTAATTATGATTTTTTTTTAATCATTATAATTCATAACAATAATTAATTTTAATTGACTTTTTTTAATTTTATAATTCTTTTTTACTTTAAATTATTTTTTTATTTTGCTTCTAATCTTCTAAATAATTATATAATAATTTAAAAAATTAATTAATATATAATAATTTAAAAAATCAATAAGAAAAAACTTCAATATTTATTTCCATTCAATACAATTTATTAAATAAAAATAAACTTTAAAATAAATACAAATATTTTTGATACTATGTTAAATTTATTTTTTTGATTAAATTAATTAATAATGAATAAAAATCAATTTAATTTTTTGTGATAATTTTAAAAATCAGAAAAAATGAAAAAAGTATATTTAGATAATGCAGCATCGACTCCTGTAAGAAATGAAGTAATAAAAATCATGATGGATACCTTAAAATATACATTTGGAAATCCATCATCTTTACAACATAGTTATGGAAGAAAGGCTAGATCTTTAATAGAAGAATCTAGAATGAATATAGCTAATATTATAAATTCTGATCCTAATGAAATTATTTTTACATCTGGAGGAACTGAGGCAAATGAATTAGTATTTAAATTTTCTATACAATATTTAAATATTAAACATATTTTCACTTCTAAAATAGAACATATTTCCGTTTTAAATTCAATTAATAGTTTATCTAAAAAAAATAATATATCCGTTAATTTTATTCATTTTGATAAAAATGGAATTATTGATTTAAATCATATAGATTATTTAATGAAAAAATTTTCTTCATATTCAAATAATATTTTAGTTAGTTTAATGTATGTTAATAATGAAATTGGAAATATATTGAACGTACAATCAGTTATTGATTTATGTAATAAATATAATTCTTATTTTCATTCTGATGCTATTCAGTTTATAGGAAATTTTCCTATTAATATGAAAAAACTAAAAATAGATTTTATAACTGCAAGTGCTCATAAGTTTTATGGACCAAAAGGAATAGGATTTGTTTTTATTAGGAAGAATATTTTAAATAAAATTATTATAGGAAATAATCAACAAGAATATGGTATTCGTTTAGGTACTGAAAATATATCAGGAATAGTAGGGGCATCAACAGCATTACAATTATCTTATCATAATTTAAAAAATCATATAAAAAAAATTAAGGAATTAAAATCCTATTGTATTCTACAATTAGAAAAATTTATTCCATCTATAATATTTAATGGATTATCTAGGGATTTAAATAGAAGTAGTCATTCTATACTAAATTTTTTATATCCTACATCAAAAATAGATTATTTATTTTATTTTCAATTAGATTTAATGGGAATTTCTATCTCCAAGGGAAGTTCTTGTAAAAGTTATAAAAATAAAACTTCTCATGTTATTCAATTAATTACAGATAAAATATTTTTAAAAAAAATGATGCCCATAAGAATATCTTTTGGAATTTTTAATGAAAAAAAAGATATAGATTTGTTTATAAAAGCTCTAAAAGAGATTAAAATTAAATAAAAATAAATCAAAGTGAATATAAGTTATTTAAATATTTTTCAATCTTCTATTGGTAAGAAAATAATTATGGCATTTACTGGAATTTTTCTCATGATTTTTTTGTTATTACATTTAAGTGTTAATTTATTTCTTTTTTTAGGAGAATCAGCATTTAATAATGCAGTTTTTTTTATGAAAAAAAATATTATTATTCGTATAATGGAATATTTTCTTGCTTCTGGATTTATTATTCATATTTTCATGGGAATAAAATTATCCGTTCAAAATAAAATATCTAAAGGAAATCAAAGATATATGAATTTTTTCTCTATAATTAATGCATTGATTAATAGAAAAATGATAATTACAGGAATATTAATTTTATGTTTTATAATATTACATTTAATAAATTTTTCATTTCCTATGAAATATTCTTCTAATAATTATATTTCAGATTATTATATAGTAACTTCTTTATTTAAAAATCCATTTTATACCTTTATATATATATTTTCTTTTATAATTCTTGGAATTCATTTAAATCATGGATTTCAATCGGTTTTTCAAACGTTAGGATTATCTAGTAAAAAAAGTATAGTTTGGATAAAACTATTAGGATATTTTTATTTATGGTTTATTTGTTCTGGATTTTCTTTAATTGCTATTTGGTTTTTTTTTAATTAATATTAATGATCTATTTGTAATTAATTAAATGCAAAAAAATAATTTAAATTCAAGAATTCCGAAAGGAAATTTATATGAAAAATGGAGAAATTGTAAATATTCTCTAAAAAAAATATCACCTAATAATCGAAATAAGATAGAAATAATCGTAGTTGGTACAGGACTTGCGGGTGGATCTGCTGCATCAACTCTGGCTGAATTAGGTTATAAAGTAAAATCGTTTTGTTATCAAGATTCTCCAAGAAGAGCTCATTCTGTTGCAGCTCAGGGAGGAATTAATGCTTCTAAAAATTATAAAATTGATAACGATTCAACTTATCAATTATTTTATGATACAATAAAAGGTGGTGATTTTAGATCTAGAGAATCTAATGTATATCGTTTATCAGAAATATCTTCTGATATTATAGATCAATGTGTGGCACAAGGTGTTCCTTTTGCTCGTGATTATGCTGGTTATCTTGATACTAGATCATTTGGAGGAACAAAAGTTTCAAGAACTTTTTATTCAAAAGGACAAACTGGTCAACAACTTTTATTAGCTTGTTATTCTGCCATGTCTAGGCAAATAGGGAAAGGAAGAATAAAAATGTATAGTAGACATGATATGTTGGATTTAGTAATTGTTGACGGATGTGCTAGAGGTATAATTACTAGAAATTTATTAACTGGAGAAATAGAAAAACATGTATCCCATGCTGTAGTTATAGCTTCGGGAGGATATGGTAATATATTTTTTTTATCTACTAATGCTATGGGGTCTAATGCTAGTGTTATATGGAAAGTTCATAAAAATGGAGGATATTTTGCTAATCCATGTTTTACACAAATACATCCAACATGTATACCAATACATGGTAATTATCAATCTAAATTAACATTAATGTCTGAATCATTACGTAATGATGGAAGAATATGGGTACCAATAAAAATTGAAGATTCTGTTTTAATACGGATTGGTAAAAAAAAACCATCGGATATTAATGAAAAAGAAAGAGACTATTTTTTAGAAAGACGTTATCCTTCTTTTGGAAATCTTGTTCCAAGAGATGTAGCATCTAGAGCCTCTAAAGAACGTTGTGATAAAGGATATGGTATAGAAAACAATGAAACAAAAGAAGGAGTATTTTTAGATTTTGAACATTCTATGATTAAATATGGAAAAGAAATAGCGAATGAATTAGGTATGGATTTAAAAAGAATAAATTATTCAAAATTAAAAAATATGGGGAAAAAAGTAATAAATGCTAAATATGGTAATTTATTTCATATGTATAAAAGAATTACTAATGATGACCCATTTTATGTTCCTATGAAAATTTATCCTGCAGTTCATTATACTATGGGGGGGTTATGGGTTGATTATCATCTAATGTCTACTATTCCAGGATGTTTTGTTATAGGAGAAGCAAATTTTTCAGATCATGGAGCTAATAGATTAGGTGCTTCGGCATTAATGCAAGGATTGGCAGATGGATACTTTATTCTTCCTTATACTATTTCTAATTATTTATCTAAATATGTAAATGAAAAACATAAATTAACAGTAAAAAATAATGAATTTACAAAATCTGAAAAAAAAGTAAAAAATATAATTAGAAAACTAATTAAAATAAAAGGTAAAAAATCAGTAGATTTTTTTCATAAAAAGCTTGGAAATATTATGTGGAAATATATAGGAATGACAAGAAATGTTAATGGATTAATGAAGTCTATAGAATATATAAAAGAAATTCGTAATGAATTTTGGAAAAATGTTATAGTACCTGGAAATGAAATAGAAAATGGAATGAATTATGAACTAGAAAAAGCTATACGATTAGCTGATTTTTTAGAATTAGGAGAATTGATGGCTATGGATGCTTTAAAGAGAAATGAATCTTGTGGTAGTCATTTTAGAGAAGAATATCAAACAAAAGATGGAGAAGCATTACGTGATGACATAAAATATAAAAATGTTTTTGCTTGGGAATATTTATCGAATAAAAAAATTAGTGAAGAAATGATTCATAAAGAAAATTTAGATTTTAAATATATTAAAATAGAATCAAGGTCTTATAAATAATTATTATATGGACAATTTACTTAATTTCAAATTAAAAATTTGGAGACAAAATAATAGTGTAAAAATAGGAAAGTTTAAAACTTATAAGGTTAATAATATATCTCCTAATAGTTCTTTTTTAGAAATGTTGGATATAGTAAATAACAATATTATTTTCTCAAAAAAAGAAGATCCTATATCATTTGATCACGATTGTAGAGAGGGGATATGTGGAATGTGTTCCCTATATATAAATGGGAGAGCTCATGGACCTGATAAGTTAACTACAACTTGTCAATTATATATGAGAAATTTTGTTAATAATGAAACTATATGGATAGAACCATGGAGATCTAAATCGTTCCCTATTATTAAAGATCTTATTGTGGATAGATCTTCTTTTGATAGAATTATTTCATCTGGTGGTTTTATTTCGGTTAATACATTTGGAAATACAGTGGATGGAAATAATATTTTAATATCTAAAAATCAATCAGAAAAATCTTTTAATGCAGCTTCTTGTATTGGATGTGGAGCATGTGTAGCTTCATGTAAAAATGGATCTGCTATGTTATTTGTTTCCTCAAAAATTGCACAATTATCTATGATCCCCCAAGGTCAAATAGAAAGAAAAAAAAGAGTAATAAATATGGTAAATAAAATGGATGAAGAAGGATTTGGGAGTTGTACTAATACAAAAACTTGTGAAGTTGAATGTCCAAAGGGAATATCCACTGAACATATTTCTATTTTAAATAAAGAATATATTCTTTCATTTTTTTGATTTTAAATTATTTTAATATGGAATATTTAGATTTTGAACAACCAATACAAGAAATTCAAAAACAATATATCAATTGTTTAATCATAGAGAAAAAAAGTGGAATAGATATGAAAAATGTTTGTGATCAATTGAAGAATAAAATGGAAAAAATAATAAAAAAAATACATACCAATTTAACGCCTTGGCAACGAGTTCAATTATCTAGACATCCTAATAGACCTTATACATTAGATTATGTACAATATTTAACAAAAAAATCTTTTATAGAATTACATGGAGATCGTAATTTTAGTGATGATAAGGCAATAATAGGTGGATTTGGAAAAATAGATGAAATTACCTTTATGATAATAGGTACTCAAAAAGGTAGAAATATTAAAGATAGACAATATAGAAGATTTGGAATGCCTAATCCAGAAGGATATAGAAAAGCATTACGTCTTATGAAATTATCAGAAAAATTTAGAAAACCTATTATTACATTTATTGATACTCCAGGAGCATTTCCAGGAATGGATGCAGAAAAAAGAGGACAAGGGGAAGCTATAGGAAAAAATATATATGAGATGATGTGTTTAAAAGTTCCTATTATTGTTTTAATTATTGGAGAAGGAGCTAGTGGGGGGGCATTAGGTATTGGAATAGGTGATAAAGTTTCTATGATGGAAAATTCTTGGTTTTCTATAATTTCTCCAGAAAGTTGTTCTACGATACTTTGGGGAAATTGGAATAAAAAAGAAGAATCTTCATCTGGATTAAAATTAACGGCAGATAAAATGTATAAGTATAATCTTATAGATGATATAATTAAAGAACCCTTAGGGGGAGCTCATTTTTTTCCTGAAAAAGCTTTTAAAATAGTAAAGAAAAAAATAATGAAATATTATAAGGAATTATCTAAAATCGATATAGAATCAATTGTTAGATATAGAAAAAATAAATATTTATCTATGGGAGTTTTTGATGAATAAAAAAATAATCTTATGGATGATGATATAAATAAAGAATATTTTATCAAGGATAAAATACCTCCTAGATCATTAGAATTAGAAGAAGCAATTATAGGAGCTATGATAATAGATAATAAGGGCTTAAGTCAAGTGATTGATAAATTATTTCCTGATATTTTCTATAAAAAAGAACATCAGTATATATATACTGCTATAAAAAAATTATATAATGATTCAAATCCAGTTGATTTATATACTGTTTTAAATGAATTACGTATCAATGGAAAATTAGAATCTGTAGGTGGTGAATATTATTTAATAAAATTAACTCAAAAAGTAGTATCTTCTGCTCATATAGAATACCATAGTAAAATAATTTTTCAAAAATTTATTTTGAGAAAATTAATTCATATACTTTATGAAGTAATAACAAAATGTTATGAAGATAAAAATGATGTATTATCTTTAATAGATTATGTAGAATCTGAACTTTTCGATCTTAATCAAAAATATTTGATAAAAAAAGGATATGAAACTACTAATTTTCTTGTGAAAAAAGCTATTGAAAAAATGAAAAAAACAAAAAGGGAAGGAATTAGTGGTATACCATCTGGATTTCACAAATTAGATTATATTACATCTGGATGGCAAAGTTCAGATTTGATTATAATAGCTTCTAGACCAGGAATGGGGAAAACTACATTTATGTTGTCTATGGTTAGAAATATTGCAGTTAAACAAAAAATCCCTGTTGTTATTTTTTCATTAGAAATGTCTTCTATTCAATTAATGACCAAATTAATTTCATCAGAAACACAAATTTCTTCAGAAAAAATAAAAAAAGCTCACTTATTAAAATCAGAATGGAATTCATTAATTGATAAAACAGAAAGACTTAAAAATTCTCCTATATTTATAGATGATACACCATCATTAGATATATTTGATTTAAGAGCTAAATCAAGACATTTAATTTCTAAGTATAATATAAAATTAATATTGGTTGATTATATACAATTAATAGGACTTAGATCAGGATCAAAATTTAAAAATAGAGAACAAGAAATTTCTATTATTTCTAGAAATTTAAAATCTATATCCAAAGAATTAAACGTACCAATAATTGCATTATCTCAATTATCTAGAGCGGTAGAAACTAGAGGTGGGAGCAAAAGACCACTATTGTCTGACCTGAGAGAATCTGGTGCTATTGAACAAGATGCAGATATAGTAATATTTATTTATAGACCAGAATATTATGGATTTAAAATCTGGGATTACAATGATAAAAAAAATGATTCATGTATTGGAGAAGCAGAAATAATTATTTCTAAACATAGAAACGGAGGATTAGGACGATTTAGATTAAAATTTATAAGTGATCAATCTAAATTTATAAATATTGAAGAAAAAAAAAATATTTCATTAATTTGGGAGGAAGATTATAAAAAAAATGTAATTGATTATGAAAAAAAATTAAAAAATAATTTTTTTTATAATCAATCATATAATAATGATGATCATAATTATGAAGATAATCTAAATTTAGATGATAATGATTTTAATTCTATATCATAAAATTTTATTATATATTTTTGTATATAATTAATATGAATAATTTTTGTGATACTGATTAAATCTTCATCTGGTATAAGAGGTGTTCTAGGAGGAAAAAAAGAAGAGTCTTTTTCTCCTACAGAAGTAATAAAATTTTCTTCTGGATATATTTTTTTAATAAAAAAAAAATATAAAAAGAAATATATTAAAATAATATTAGGTAGAGATGGTAGATCTTCTTCTATATTATTTCATAATTTGATTATGGTAACTGTCCAATCTCTTGGTATTAATGTTTTAGATATTGGATTATCTACTACTCCAACTGTAGGTTTGGCTATTATAGAAGAAAAATCAGAGGGGGGTATCATGATTACGGCAAGTCATAATAAAACAAATTGGAATGGATTAAAATTTTTTAATTCTAATGGAGAATTTTTATCTGAAAAAGAATTTAATAAATTATTAAAAATTATTGAAAATAATAATTTTAATTTCGTTTCTTATAAGAAACTAGGAAAAGTTATATATAAAAAAGATTATATACAAAAACATATAAAAAAAATTTTATCATTACCTATTATTAATGTAAAAAAATGCAAACTAAAAGTTGTTGTTGATGGTATTAATTCAACTGGAGGAATAGCTGTACCAATGCTTTTAAAACAACTAGGTATTGATGTAATAAAAATTAATTGTAATCCTGATGGAAATTTTGTTCATAATCCTGAACCTATTAAAAAAAATCTAAAAGAAATTTGTAAAATTGTACCAAAAATGGGGGCAGATTTTGGTATATCAGTAGATCCAGATGTGGATAGAGTTGTGTTCATTTGTGAAAATGGAGAATTTTTTGGAGAAGAATATACTTTAATATCTATTGCAGATTTTATTTTGAAAAATCAATCAGGACCTATAGTTTCTACATTATCTTCTTCACATGTATTAAAAGATATTTGTATAAAAAAAAATATTAGATTTTATTTTTCTTCTATAGGAGAAGCTAATGTGATAAAAAAAATGAAAAAAGTAAATGCTATAATTGGAGGAGAGGGAAATGGAGGAATTATTTATCCTCAATTACGTTATGGAAGAGATGCATTAATTGGAATTGCATTGTTTTTGACTTATTTATCTAAATTAGAATATATTTCTTTATCTAAATTGAAAAAAAAATATCCCATTTATTTTATGTCTAAAAAAACAATTAATTTATCATTCAATTATGATTTTTTTTTAAAAAAAATAAGAAGAAAATATGAAAAAAATAACATAGATTGGAGTGATGGTTTGAAAATTTATTTTCCAAATAATGAATGGGTACATATAAGAAAATCTAAAACTGAAAATATTGTTAGAATTTTATCAGAGAGTCCTATATCAAAAAAAAAATCTAATTATTTAACTAAAATAATTATAAATGAAATAAAAAATAATTAATATTATGATAAAAAATATTATTAAATATGTAGAACAAAAATTTTTATCAAAAAAAGATATTCCTTTATTTAATTCTGGAGATACTATTACTGTATATTTTGAAATTAAAGAAGGTGATAAAAAAAGAATTCAATCATTTAAGGGAATAGTAATAAAAAAACAAGGTAAAGGATTAACAAAAACATTTACTATTAGAAAAATTAGTATGGGAGTGTCTGTAGAAAGAATATTTCTTATAAATCAGCCTAATATAAAAAAAATAAAAATAAATAAAAATGGAAAAGTAAGAAGATCTAAAATATATTACATAAGATTTTTAAAAGGAAAAAAAGCTAGAATAAAAAATTAACAAAAAAGCAAAAAAAGGAATATATTTAATTTAATTCAAAATAAAAAAATACTAAATATTATTTACCTTTTTTTGCCTAATTTTAATCAATTACTTATTACCCTTTTCGCTATCTTCAGAAGTAGTTATTTTTTCTTTTTCAGATCCTATTCCATTGTTATTTTCTTCATTATTATTTTTTGCATTTTCTTCATTATTGGAATTTGCAGGAGTAGTATTTGTAGAAGAATCTGGTTGATTTTCTCCTCCGCTAGAAGGTTTATCTTCTTCTGTTGTAGAAGGATTATTTTCATTATTTTTATTTTTATTGTTACAACTAATAGTGAATAAAAATATTGTTAACAATATTGCAGTAAAAGCAATTCTTAATTTTTTCATCATAATCAAATAATATTTTCAATTGTTACACATACTGGACAAATTTATATAAAAATTTGAAATGAAAAAATATATAATTATTTGTGTTTTTTTATATAATAAAAAATTAAATTGTAATTTCCGTTTTTTTAACTGAAAATAAGCGTGTTATAATTTAATTTCATTATAGTTGTTCAATAAAACAAAAAAATTATGTCTTTAAATAAAAAGATTTTAAAAGAAGCATTGACATTTGATGATGTTTTACTTATTCCATCTTATTCTTCTATTCTTCCATCAGAAGTATCTCTTAAGACTTATCTCACTTCTGAGATTACTTTAAATATTCCTATATTAAGTGCTGCTATGGATACAGTAACAGAGTCCTCTTTAGCAATTTCTATTGCTAGAGAAGGAGGTTTAGGTATTATTCATAAAAATATGAATATAAAAAATCAAACGAAAGAAGTTTATAAAGTAAAAAGATATGAAAATGGAATCATAGATTCACCTATTACTTTATATAAAAATTCTACATTAAGACATGCTAAAGATCTTATGATAAGATATAAAATATCAGGATTACCCGTTATAGAAAAAAATAATTATTTATTAGGAATTATTACAAAAAGAGACATAAAATATAGAATTAATTTAGATGTTTCAGTAGAAGAAGTTATGACAAAAAAATTAATAACATCAAAAAGAGATGTAACCATAAAAGAAGCAAAAAATATTTTACTTGAAAGAAGAATAGAAAAATTACCTATCGTAAATAAATTTAATAAATTAGAAGGATTGATCACGATTAAAGACATTGATAATGTTATTGAATATCCTAATGCTTGTAAGGATAATAAAGGAAGACTTAGAGTAGGGGCAGCAGTAGGAATTAATAAAGAAACTTTAGATAGAGTGGAATCTCTAATTAAAGTTAAAGTTGATTTAATAACTATAGATTCTGCTCATGGGCATTCTTCCAGGATTATTGAAACAATAAAATCAATTCGTTATTTTTTCCCTGAAATACCATTATTAGTTGGAAATGTAGTAACCCAAGAGGGTGCTAAAGATTTAATAGATGCTGGGTCCTCCATTTTAAAAGTAGGGATTGGATCAGGATCAATATGTACAACAAGAGTTATAGCTGGGGTGGGAATGCCACAAATTACAGCAATTAATGATGTTTATGAATATTCTAAAAAAAGAAATATAAGTGTTGTTTCTGATGGAGGGATTAGATATTCAGGAGATGTTGTAAAAGCGATAGCCTCTGGAGCCAGTTCAGTAATGATAGGAGGTTTATTTGCTGGTACTGATGAAGCTCCAGGAGAAGAAGTAATATATCATGGAAGGAAATTTAAAACTTATGTAGGAATGGGATCGTTATTATCTATGAATAAAGGTAGTAGAGATAGATATTTTCAATTTAATGATAAAATTGTTCCAGAAGGGGTAGAAGCAATAGTACCATATAAGGGAAAAATAAAAGACGTGATTTATCAAATTTGTGGTGGATTACGTTCGGGGATGGGATATTGTGGGGTATCTAATATAAAAGAATTAGTGGATAAAGGAAAATTTGTAAAAATTACTAATTCTGGATTAAGAGAAAATCATCCCCACAGTGTTAGAATAACAAAAGAATCTCCCAATTATTTTGGAAATTAAAATACCCGGGACGGGACTCGAACCCGTATGATCAATTTGATCACAGGATTTTAAGTCCTGTGTGTCTACCAATTCCACCACCCGGATTAAAAATAAGCGAGAAACGGGATTCGAACCCGCGACCTCGACCTTGGCAAGGTCGTACTCTACCATCTGAGTTATTCTCGCTAATAAAACAAATCTAATTCAAAAATATTTCTATAACAAATTATAAAGAAATTAGTTATTGATTTAATATTATTTTTATTATTTTTTTGATAGAATCTTTATTATATAATGAATTTATATTTTTTATATTTTTTATATAAGAAATAATGTTTTTTGTGATGTGACTATTTTTATTCAATTCTTTAAAAATTAAATTTGCTCTATCAACGACTTTTTTAGGAATCCCCGACATTTTAGCTACATGAATTCCTAAACTAGAACAAAGACTTCCCGGTTTTAATGTTCTTACAAAAATAATTTTATCATTATATTTTTTAATAGATAGATGATAGTTTTTTACTCTTTTTAAGGAAAGATATAGACTATTAAGTTCATGATAATGAGTAGCAAATAAAGTAAATGGTTTTAATTTATTTTTATGTAAAAATTCAATGATAGATTGAGCTATTGAAATACCGTCATTGGTACTTGTTCCTCTTCCAATTTCATCTAAAATAATAAAACTATTTTTAGTTATATTATTCAATATGTTAGCAGTTTCATTCATTTCTACCATAAATGTTGATTCTCCTAATGAAATATTATCAGAAGCTCCAATTCTACTAAAAATTTTATCTATTATTCCTATTTTTGTATATTTATCAGCTGGAATAAAGCTTCCAATATGGGCCAGTAGTATTATAATAGCAGTTTGTCTTAAAATTGCTGATTTTCCTGACATATTAGGACCTGTTATTATAATAATTTGTTGATCTTTTTTATTAAGTATGATATTATTTGGTATATAGCTATTTTTTGATAAAAATTTTTTTTCTATAACTGGATGTCTTCCATTAATAATAGATAATTCATTGGATGTATTAATTAATGGCATTGAATAATTGTTTTCTAATGAAGAAAAAGAAAAAGAACATAAAATATCCAATTTAGATATAATTCTAGAATTATTCTGTATTTCTTTTATATTTTTTATTATTTTTTTTACTAAATTTTTAAAAATAAATTTTTCTATAATAAAAATATTTTTTTCAGCATTTGTAATTTTAGATTCGTAATTATTTAGTTCTTCACTACTATATCTTATAGAATTAGATAATATTTGTTTCTGAATCCAATATGATGGAATTTTTTTTTTATATTTTTTATTGATTTCAAATAAATATCCAAATGTATTATTATAAATAATTTTTATTTTTTTTATATCTGTTTTGGATTGCTCTTTAAAACAAAGATTTTCTAAATGTTCTTTTTGAAAGAAATATAACTTTCGAAAGTTATCTAATTTTTTAGATACTCCTTTTTTTATAAAAAAATCTTTTCCTTTATTAATTTGGTAATTAGAATGAATATCAATAGTATCATTGATATACATATGTATATGATAACAATCTTGTATAAGATCTATAATTGATTTAATTTTTATTGCTTTTCTTGGTAATTTTATTTTTTTTAATTCTTCTATAGAATTTATAGATTTATCTAAAACTAATATTTCTTTTGGATTAGTTTTATTCATAACCATTCTAGATATTATTCTATCTATATCACGAATATATTTAAGTTTATTCATTATAAATATACGTATGCTATTGTAGGTACATAATTCTTTTACTAAAAGAAGTCTATTTTTTATACAATTAATATTTATTAAAGGAAACAATAGCCAATTTTTTAACAATCTTCCAGCCATAGGTGTTATAGTATTATCTATTATTTCTATCAATGATGTCCCATTTTTATTTAAAGGTTTAAATATTTCTAAATTTTTAAATGTATAATCATCTATACGCATAAACTTTTTTTTTTCTATTCTACGTATAGTAGATATATGTTGAATATTTATGTGATGTGTGTCATGTAAATAAGATAATATTGATCCAGAAGCTATGATTCCTATTTTCATATCGTCAATTCCAAATCCTTTTAAAGAGTTTGTTTGAAAATGTGATATTAATTTTTCATATGAAAATTGATAATTAAATATCCAATCATTCATTAAAAATTTTGAATATTTTTCATGTTTTAATAATTTTTCAAAAAAATTTTTATTTTTTTTTTGAAAAATTATTTCATTAGGTTTAAAATTCTGTATATACTGTAATATATTTCTTTCATTATCTTCTGTTATAAAAAATTCTCCAGTAGAAATATCTAAAAAGCTTAAACCAAAAATATTTTTTTCTATATGAATAGATGCGAGAAAATTATTAGATTTACTTTTTAATAAATGATCATCTACATAAATACCTGGAGTAATTAACTCAACTACACCTCTTTTTACAATATTTTTATCATTTTTATATTCTTCTAATTGATTGCATATTGCTACTCTATAACCATTTTTTATTAATTTAGGTAAATAATTATTTAAAGAATGACATGGAAATCCAGCTAAATGTGTAATATATTTTGATCGTTTTGTTAAAATTATGTTTAAAACATTAGAACATATAATAGCATCTTTTCCAAATGTTTCATAAAAATCTCCAACTTGAAATAATAAAATAGTATTGGGATATTTATTTTTTATATTATTATATTGTTTAATTAATGGAGTCTCTTCTTTTTTTTTATTATTATTTTTATTCATTTAAAAGTAATATGTTTTTATCTATTCAAGCTAGATTGAATTTTAATAAAATTTTTTTAATTATAAATAACTAAAAATTTCTATGTCAGGAAAATTTCTAGAATATAAAGAATTAGATTTAAAAAAAATGTCTAAAAATATTGAAACATTTTGGGAAAATTATAATATTTTTCCAAAAATTCAGAATAATTTTTGGAAAAATATTAATAATAAAAGTTGTTCTAAATATGTATTATATGAAGGTCCTCCGTCATTAAATGGAGACCCTGGGATACATCATGTCTTATCAAGAACAATAAAAGATATTTTTTGTAGATATCATTCTTTAAAAGGAAAAATTGTATTTAGAAAATCTGGATGGGATACACATGGATTACCAGTTGAAATTAATGTAGAAAAAAAAATAGGGATAAATAAAAATGATATAGGAAAAAAAATTAGCATAAATGATTATAATAAAATATGTAAAAAATTTGTTAATAAATCTCTTAAAAATTGGGTAGAATTTACAAAAAAAATAGGGTATTGGATTGATTTAAATAAACCGTTTAAAACTTTTGATTCAAAATATATAGAAAGTGTATGGTGGATAATAAAAAAATTATATAAAAAAGATTTTATTTATAAAGGATATATAGTTCAACCATATTCTCCATGTGCTGGTACTGGATTAAGTTATCACGAACTAAATATGCCAGGTACTTATAAAAAAGTAGAACAAATATCTCCTATTGTAAAATTTAAATCAATAAAAAATACATTACCAAATAATATAAAAAATGTTACAGGAGATATCTATTTTTTATCATGGACAACAAGTCCATGGACATTACCATCAAATACAGCATTATCTATTGGATCAAATATAGATTATTTTTTAGTAAAAATTTATAATATTAATAATGATAAAAAAGAAAATTTAATTTTTTCTAAAAAATCAATTAATAAAATACTTCAACCAAGTAAATATTTTATTGTACCGAATGATAATTATATAAAATCATATAATAAAAAAGATAAAATTCCATATTATATAATATGTCAATTAAAAGGGGAAGATTTAATTAACAGTAAATATGAACAATTACTTTCATGGTTTAAACCTTATCATAATTATGATAAGGCTTTTAAAGTTATTAATGGTGATTTTGTAGATGTGAATGAAGGAACAGGAATTGTTCATATATCTCCAACTTTTGGTTTTGAAGATTTTTTAGTTTCTAAAAAATATAATATTCCTTCTATGATTATTTTTCATGAAAATAAATTTATTCCTTTAGTAGATCGTCAAGGACGATTTATAAAAAGTTTTCCTCATGGTTTAAGTGAAAAATACATAAAAAAAGAATTTAATCCTAATAAAAATGAAACGTTTTCTGTCGAAAATAAAATAATTTCATTATTAGAAAAAGAAAATAAAATATTTAAATCAGAAAAATATAAACACTTTTATCCACATTGTTGGAGAACAGAAAAACCTATTATATATTATCCATTAAATTCATGGTTTATTAATACTGAAAAAATAAAAAATGAAATGATTAATTTAAGTAACAAAATTAATTGGTACTCAAATTCTTATAATAGAGTTAATAATAGATTTGAATCGTGGTTAAAAAATATAAAGGATTGGAATTTATCTAGATCTAGATTTTGGGGAACTCCATTGCCTATATGGAAAAATAAAAGTGAAAAAGAAATAATAGTTATAGGATCTATTAAAGAATTATTCATAGAAATAAAAAAATCTATAAAAAGTGGGGTAATGTCTTATAATATGTTAGAAAAATTCAAATTAAATGATATGAGTGATGAAAATTATAAAAATATAGATTTACACAAACATGTATTAGATAATGTTATATTAACTTCTTCTAAAGGAGAACCAATGAAAAGAGATCCCGATTTAGTTGATGTATGGTTTGATTCTGGATCAATGCCTTATGCACAATTTCATTATCCATTTGAAAATAAAAATTTTATAGATAAAAACATATTATTTCCTTCAGATTTTATTTCAGAAGGAGTAGATCAAACGAGAGGATGGTTTTTTTCTTTACATACTATTAGTAGTGCTATATTTAAATCTATTTCATATAAAAATGTTATTCCTACTGGATTAATCTTAGATAAAAATGGACAAAAAATGTCAAAAAGTAAAAAAAATACTATAAATCCAATGTATTTAATTGATAATTATGGACCTGACGCTATTCGTTGGTATATTGTTTCAAATGCTGAACCATGGGATAATTTAAAATTTGATATAAATGGTATTCATACTGTAATTAAAAAATTTTTTGGGACATTATATAATATTTACTCTTTTTTTACTATGTACGCGAATATAGATGGATTTACTTATAAAGAAAAAGATTGTTTAAGTCATTATACTGATATGGATTTTTGGATAATTTCTGAATTAAATACTCTAGTAAATGAAACAGAAAAATGTTATAACAATTATAATCCAAATAAAGTAACTCGTTTAGTCACATTTTTTGTAATAAATCAATTAAGTAATTGGTATATAAGATATTGTAGAAAAAGATTTTGGAAAGAAAAATATACAAAAAGTAAAATTTCTGCATATCAAGTTCTTTATAATTGTTTAATTTATATATCAAAAATTATATCTCCAATAGTTCCATTTTTTTCAGAAATTATTTATATAAATTTAAATTCTATCACTAATAAAGAAAAATTCATAAGTGTTCATCATAGTTTTTATCCTATTTATAACATTAATTTAGTTAATAGTGATTTAGAATATAAAATGTTTTTAGCTAAAAAAATAGTTAATATGATTCTTTCTATTAGAAAAAAAAATAATATAAAAATTCGTCAACCATTAAAAAATATAATGATTATTTGCAATAAAAAAGAAAAATATAGTCATTTAAAAAAAATATCAAATATTATTTTAAAAGAATCTAATATAAAAAAAATAGAATTTCCTTCATCTTTTAAAACTATTGAATTATTTAAAATAATTAAACCAAACTACAGATCTATAGGTAAAAAATTTCAAAAAAAAACTAAGGAAATTTCAAATATTATTAATGGATTAACACAAGTTGATATAAATAATTTAGAAAAAAATAAAAAAATTTTTATAAATATAAAAAAAGAACAATTTTCTATTTATTTAGAAGATGTTATAATAGTAACAAAATATATAAAAAATTGGGCAGTATTATTCGATAATAATATAACAGTTGCTTTAAATTTAAGAATAACAAAATCTCTTAGAGAAGAAGGGATTGTTAGAGATTTAATTAGAAATATACAGAAGTTAAGAAAAGAAATAAATTGTCATGTGTTAGATAAAATATTAATCTATATTAATACTAAACAAAATGAAGATATAAATATTATTATAAATAATAATAAATTCTTTTTATGCAAAGAAACGTTATCTAATAATATTTTTTTATGGAAAAAAGAGGAAGGATCAAAAATTATAATTGAACATCAACATATTTTTATAAAATTAAAAAAAATAGATTAAAAATAACTAACATAAAAATGTTTAAGTTTGTAAAATTTTTTCATATAACTTAATATAATTAATATTTTTTGAAAAAAATTTTTTTAATAATTTTACCAATTATATTGGTTGATCAATTTCTTAAAATTTATGTAAAAACTCATTTTAAATTAGGGGATGGATATTATATATTTCCTTTTTTCATGATTTTTTTTATAGAAAATCCTGGTATGGCGTATGGATTACGAATTTCTTCTGGTTATAACGGAAAAATATTATTAAGTATTTTTAGATTTATTTTAGTTTTATTTATATTATTATTTCATATAAGAAATGAAAAAAAAAATATTAACAGAGATTTAACAATACCTACTTGTTTAATATTGTCAGGTGCTATAGGTAATTTTTTAGATAGTCTTTTATATGGAGTATTATTTGATACTGGAACTACATACAATAAAGAATATGAACAATGGATTCCTTATTCAGGAGTATCTAAATTAAATTTTTTTTTAAAAAAAGGTTATTCATCCTTCATGGAAGGATGTGTTGTTGATATGTTTTATTTACCTATAATAGATTTTTTTTTACCTAAGGTAATTCCTTTTTTTGGAGGATATCATTTTCAATTTTTTAAACCTATTTTTAATTTATCTGATATTTTTATATCTATTGGTATTATTTCAATTTTTTTTTTAAAAAAAAAATTAATAAAGTGAATTTTTTTTAACATCTATTTATTTTTGATAATTATAAAAATCTCCATAGATTTGTATTGTATTGATTTTTTCATTATTACGTGTTATTAATAATAATTTTTTGCCGGTGTAGCTCAGATGGTTAGAGCACGTGATTTGTAATCTCGGGGTCGTGGGTTCGAATCCCTCTACCGGCTTTAAATTGATAAAAGAGAGGGGGAGATACTCAAGCCTGGTTAACGAGAACAGACTGTAAATCTGTTGACGAATGTCTTCGTAGGTTCGAATCCTACTCTCCCCATATTTTTTTTAGCGGAAGTAGCTCAGTTTGGTAGAGCTTCAGCCTTCCAAGTTGAATGTCGCGGGTTCGAATCCCGTCTTCCGCTCTAATATAATTAATTACGATTATTGGCCAATGTAGCTCAGTAGTGGTAGAGCACTTCCTTGGTAAGGAAGAGGTCACGGGTTCAACTCCCGCCGTTGGCTTTTATTTGAACTCAACTTAAATAATAGTTATGGCAAAAGAAAAATTTAAAAGAGATAAACCACATTTAAATATAGGTACTACAGGGCATGTTGATCATGGTAAAACTACATTAACTGCAGCAATTACAAAAGTTTTATCCGAAGAAGGTTTAGCAGAAGAAAAAAGTTTTGATGCTATTGATAATGCTCCAGAAGAAAAAGCTAGAGGAATTACTATTAATACCTCTCATGTAGAATATGAAACATTAAAAAGACATTATGCACATGTAGATTGTCCTGGACACGCAGATTATATTAAAAATATGATAACAGGAGCAGCGCAAATGGATGGAGCTATTTTAGTAGTCGCTGCTACAGACGGACCTATGCCTCAAACTAGAGAACATATTTTATTAGCACGTCAGGTTGGAGTTCCTAAAATCGTAGTTTTTATCAACAAAGTAGATCAAGTAGATGATTCTGAATTATTAGAATTAGTAGAAATGGAAATTAGGGAATTACTTTCTAAATATGAATATGATGGAAATAAAATACCTATAATAAAAGGATCTGCTTTAGGAGCACTAAATGGAGAAAAAAAATGGATAGATCGAATTAAAGATTTAATGAATACATTAGATGAATATATTCCTGTTCCTATTAGAAAAATGGATAAATCATTTTTAATGCCTATAGAAGATATTTTTACTATAACAGGAAGAGGAACGGTAGCTACTGGAAGAATAGAAAGTGGAATAATTAACACTGGTGATACGGTAGAAATAATAGGTATGGGTAAAAATAAATTATCTTCTACGATAACTGGAGTTGAAATGTTTAGAAAAATTTTAGATAGGGGACAAGCTGGAGATAATGTAGGATTATTATTACGTGGAATAGAAAAAAAAGACATTTGTAGAGGAATGGTTATTTCATCTCCTAATACTGTAAAACCTTATCAAGAATTTAAAGCAGAAGTCTATATTTTAACAAAGGAAGAAGGAGGTAGACATACTCCTTTTCATAATAAATATAGACCTCAATTTTATTTGAGAACAACAGATGTTACAGGCGAAATTAATCTTCCAAAAGGAATTGATATGGTAATGCCAGGAGATAATATAACTATGATAGTTAAATTACATCAACCTATAGCTTTAAATAATAAATTAAGATTTGCTATTAGAGAAGGAGGTAAAACAGTTGGAGCAGGACAAGTAATAGATATTATTAAATAAATTTTGATAAAAAAAACGGATGTAGCTTAGATAGGCAGAGCGTCGGTCTCCAAAACCGAAGGTCGTAAGTTCGATTCTTACCATCCGTGCTAATTAAAAAATTATGATAATGTAATATTTACTACAAAAAAATGAAAAAAAACAATTTTTTTTATGAGATTTATAAAGAATTTTTTTATTATATTACTTGGCCTAAATGGTATGAATTACAAGAATCAGCTGTATTAATTGTTTTTTGTTCTGTATTTTTATCCATATTTTTATATGGAGTAGATGGTTTTTTTATTTTCCTAATAAAAAAATTTTTTTCTTTATAATATTTTTACCTAATGAATGATATAAAAAAAAAATGGTATGTTATTAAAACCATTAGTGGAAAAGAAAGTAAAATAAAATCTTACATAGAAAGTGAATTGATTAATAATGGATTTAAAAATGAAATAGGAAAAATTTTAGTTCCGATAGAAAAAATTTTTCAAATTAGGAAGGGAAAAAAAATTCATAGAGAAAAAGCATATTATCCAGGATATGTCATGATAGAGGCAAATTTAGAAGGAGAGGCATTACATGCTATTAGAAATGTTCCTGGGGTTATAACTTTTTTAGGAGAAGGTAAAGGAAGTAGATCAAATCCAGTTCCTATGAGAAAAGAAGAAGTAAGTAAAATTTTAGGAAAAATGGAATATAATTCATATGAAAATATGAATGTATCTTTTGTAGTAGGAGAAACAATTAAAGTTATAGATGGACCATTTAGTGGTTTTAATGGAACTATAGAAAAAATAAATGAAGAAAAGAAAAAATTAGAATTAGCAGTTTTGATATTTGGTAGAAAAACTCCATTAGAATTAAATTTTACTCAAATAGAAAAAATTTAAGGTATATATGGTTAATAAAAAAATTATAAAAAAAATTAAAATTCAAAAAATAAATGGAGGAAAAGCAACACCAGCCCCCCCAATTGGTCCAATATTAGGAAGTTCTGGTGTAAATATAATGGAATTTTGTAAACAATATAACTCAATTACTAATAATAAATCTGGTATCATTTGTCCAGTTGTGATAACTGTATATGATGATAAATCTTTTTCTTTTAAAATAAAAAATCCTCCTGTTTCTTTTTTTTTATTAGAAATATTAAAAAAAGAAAAAGGCTCTAAAGAGCCTAATCGTATTAAAATTGGAAGAGTAAGTTTAAATGATATAAAATTAATAGCTGAAAAAAAAATGAGTGATTTAAATTGTTTTTCTATTGATAGTGCTATATCAATAATAACTGGGACAGCAAAATCTATGGGGATTGAAATTTATTAAAATTATGTCAAAAAAAAAATTAACTAAAAATAGAAAAAAATTTTTATCAAAAATTTATAAAAAAAATTTTTCTTTAGAAGAATCTTTATCAATTATTAAACAAATTGGTTTTGCTAAATTTGATGAATCTGTAGATATATCAATTCGTCTTTGTAAAAATAATAAAATAGGAAATAATAATATAAAAGGAATAGTTGATTTACCTCATGGAACAGGTAAAAAAAATTGTATACTAGCCATAGTTACCGAAGATAAAAAAAATGAATCTAAAAAAGTAGGTGCTACTTATGTAGGATTAGATTATATAGATAAAATAAATTCAGGATGGTGGGATAATAAAATAAATAGTGTTATTTCTATGCCATCTATCATGAATAAATTAAATATGATAAGTAAAATTTTAGGTAGAAAAGGATTAATGCCAAATAATAAGTATAATACAATTTCTTCAGATCCAGAAATTTCTATAAAAAATATTATTTCTGGAAGAGTATTTTTTAAATCAGATAAATATGGTATTATTCATTCTTCAATTGGTAGAAAATCATTTTCTAATAATTTTTTATTAGAAAATATAATGGTATTTGTCAAAGAATTTATTAAAAAAAATTATAATTATCATATAAAAAATATTTATTTATCAACCACTATGAGTTATAGTATTTTACTTGATCAAAAAGTTTTTCTAAATGAAAGAAAATAAAAATAATAAAAAAGATATTTTACTAAATTTAAATAAAATACTGTCTAATAGTAATACTATATATTTAATGGATTTTTTTAATTTAAATGCTAATCAAACATTTTTTTTAAGAAAAAGTTTTTATGAAAATGGAGTTAAAATGATAGTTGTAAAAAATTCTTTACTAAAAAAATCTATAAAAAATATAAAAAATAAAAAATTAAAATCATTTTTACCTTTTTTAAAAAAAAATACTAGTATTTTATTTTCAAACAATAATTTAGGAAAAATTGTATCAATAATTATTAAAAAATTTCATTCTATGGAAAATATAAAAAATCCTATTTTAAAAATAGCATATGTTCAAAACGATTTTTATATTGGAAACAATAGCCTAGATTTACTTGTAAATATTAAATCTAAAGAAGAATTAATTATTGATATATTACATAATCTAATAAATCCTTTAAATAATACTATTTTATCATTATCAAAAATATCAAACCAAATATATGATATTTTAAAATACTTATCTATTAAGAAATAAGTAATATAAAAAAATAACAAATTATAATAATAAAAAAAAATAGAAAAAAATTGTAAAAAAAAGTAAAATGGTAGAAAAGTTAGCAGAACAATTGGTAAATTTAACTATAAAACAAGTTAATGAATTAGCAGAAATTTTAAAAAAAAAATATGGAATAAAACCAAATGTATTTCAAAGTTTACAAATAAATTCAAATAAAAATAAAGATCAGGAAAATGAAAAAAAACAAAAAAATATATTTGATATAATTTTAAAATCTTCTGGTAGTTCTAAGCTTTCTGTAGTTAAATTAGTAAAAGAAATTACTGGTAAAGGGCTGAAAGAGTCTAAAGATTTAGTAGATAATATACCTAATACTATTAAAGAATCTGTTAGTAAAGAAGAAGCAAATATTTTAAAAGAAAAATTTGAAAATATAGGAGCTCAAATTGAACTTAAATAAAAATATAAATTGACTAGTGAATACAGATAAAATATCAGAAAGAATAACTTTTTCATCAATAGCAAAAAGAGTAGATTATCCAGATTTTTTAAATATTCAGATTAAATCATTTAAAGAATTTTTTCAATTGGATACTAAACCAGAAAGTAGAAAAAATGAAGGATTATTTAAAGCATTTATGGATAATTTTCCAATTTCTGACGCAAGAAATTCATTTGTTTTAGAGTTTAAAGGATATTCAATAGATACTCCAAGGTATTCTATAGAAGAATGTATTGAAAGAGGATTAACATACAGTGTACCATTAAAAGCTAAATTAAAATTATACTGTACTGATCCAGAACATGAAGATTTTGAAACTGTTTGTCAAGATGTATATTTAGGAACGTGTCCATATATGACTCCTTCTGGATCTTTTATATTTAATGGTGCAGAAAGAGTTATAGTTTCTCAATTACATCGTTCTCCTGGAGTTTTTTTTGGTCAATCTCATCATGCAAATGGTACTAAATTATATTCGGCAAGAATTATTCCATTTAAGGGATCATGGATAGAATTTGCTACGGATATAAATAATGTTATGTATGCATATATCGATAGAAAAAAAAAATTACCTATGACTACTTTATTAAGAGCTATAGGTTATGAAAGGGACAAAGATATATTAAGGATATTTAACTTATCAGAAGAAGTTAAAATAAAAAAAAATAATATAAAAAATATCATAAATAAAATTTTGGCTGAAAGAGTATTGAGGATATGGCATGAAGATCTTGTAGATGAAGATACTGGAGAAGTAGTAACCATAGAGAAAAATAAAATTCTTATTGAAAGAGATACTTTATTAAAACAAGAACATATAGATATTATTTGTAATTATAATATAAAAACTATTTTTTTGCACAAAGAAAATGGTAAGAAAAAAGATTATTCTATTATATATAATACTTTATATAAAGATCCTACAAATTCTGAAAAAGAAGCAATAGAATACATTTATAGGCAATTAAGAAATACTGAACCACCTGATGAAGAAACAGCTAGAAATGTGATAGATAAATTATTTTTTTCTGATTCTAGATATAGTTTAGGTCCTGTAGGAAGATATCGTTTAAACAAAAGACTTGAATTAAATATTGATCAAAATCATTTAGTTTTAACAAAAAAAGATATTATAGCCATAATAAATCATTTAAATGATTTATTTAATTCCAAAAAAGAAATTGATGATATAGATCATCTCTCTAATAGAAGAGTAAGAACAGTTGGAGAACAATTATATACACAATTTAATATAGGATTAGCTAGAATGGCTAGAACTATAAGAGAAAGAATGAATGTTCGTGATAATGAAGTTTTTATGCCTGTTGATTTGATTAATGCTAAAACTTTATCATCTGTTATTAATACTTTTTTTGGAACAAACCAATTATCTCAATTTATGGATCAAACTAATCCTTTATCTGAGATTACTCATAAAAGAAGGTTATCTGCTTTAGGTCCAGGAGGATTATCAAGAGAAAGAGCTGGATTTGAAGTAAGAGATGTTAATTATTCTCATTATGGAAGATTATGTCCTATAGAAACCCCAGAAGGTCCAAATATTGGTTTAATATCTTCATTATCTGTTTTTGCAAAAATTAATAGTATGGGATTCGTTGAAACTCCTTATAGAATTGTAAAAAATAATAAAGTAGATTTATTACAATTAGTAAAATATTTAAGTGCAGAAGAAGAAGAAGGAAAAATTATAGCTCAAGCAAATTCTATCAATAAAAATGGAAATTTTCTCTCAAATAGAGTTATAGCAAGAAAAGATGGAGATTTTCCAATTGTAGAATCTAGTCAAATTGATTATATAGATGTAGCTCCTAATCAAATAGCTTCTATATCTGCATCTTTAATACCATTTTTAGAACATGACGACGCAAATAGAGCACTTATGGGATCAAATATGATGCGTCAAGCTGTACCTCTATTAAAACCAGAATCACCAATAGTTGGAACTGGATTAGAAAAACAAGTAGCAAAAGATTCTAGAATTTTAATTAATGCCGAAAAAAATGGAACAGTAGAATATATGGATGCAAAACGAATAATTATTCGTTATGATAAAACAAAAACAGAAGAGTTGATTAGTTTTGACTCAGATATAAAAATTTATGATCTTATAAAATTTAGAAAAACAAATCAAAATACATGTATTAATTTAAAACCTATTGTTAAAAAAGGTGAAAAAATAAAAAAGGGGCAAATTTTATGTGAAGGATATGCTACAGAAAATGGAGAGTTAGCTCTTGGAAGAAATTTAAAAGCTGCATTTATTCCTTGTAATGGATATAATTTTGAAGATGCGGTATTAATTTCTGAAAAAGTAGTCAGTGAAGATTGGTTTACGTCTATTCATATTGATGAATATTCTTTAGAAGTTCGTGATACAAAATTAGGAATGGAAGAGTTAACCAATGATATTCCTAATGTTAGTGAAGAAGCTACTAAAAATTTAGATGAAAATGGGATTATTAGAGTTGGAGCTGAAGTAAAACCAGGGGATATTTTAATAGGAAAAATTACTCCTAAAGGAGAAACTGATCCTACCCCAGAAGAAAAATTATTAAGGGCTATTTTTGGGGAAAAAGCGGGTAATGTAAAAGATGCTTCTTTGAGAGCTGAGCCGTCCTTATTTGGGATAGTAATAGATACTAAACTTTTTACCAGAAGTATAAAGAATAAATCTTCTAGAGAAAAAGATAAAATTTTAATAAATTCTTTAGAAAAAGAATATAAAAATAAATTTTCTAATCTAAGAACAAAATTAATAAATAAATTAGTCACAATTTTAAATGAAAAAAAATGTTTTAGTTCTATTTATGATAAAAATGGAAATAAAATTGTAAGTCATGGAGAAAATTTAAATAAAAAATTATTTGATAGTATATCAGATTATACAAGTATTAATTTCGATAAATGGACAGATGATGATATTGTTAATGATTTGATATTAGATATATTTCATAATTATATGATATCAATAAATGAATTAAATAGTAGTTTAAAACATAAAAAATTTTCTATTACGGTAGGTGATGAATTACCATCTGGTATTGTTAAAATGGCTAAAGTTTATATTGCAAAAAAAAGAAAACTAAAAGTAGGAGATAAGATGGCAGGAAGACATGGTAATAAAGGTGTAGTAGCTAGAATTCTAAGAGTAGAAGATATGCCTTTTTTAGAAGATGGGACCCCAGTAGATATAGTATTAAATCCACTAGGAGTTCCATCCAGAATGAATATAGGACAAATATATGAAACTGTATTAGGTTGGGCAGGTTATAAATTAAACATAAAATTTTCTACTCCTATATTTGATGGAGCCACAATAGATCAAATATCTAATTATACTAAAAAATCAGGGATACCTAAATTTGGGACTACATATTTATTTGATGGAGAAACAGGAGAAAGATTTGATCAACCTGCTACTGTAGGATATATATATATGTTAAAATTAGGACATATGGTTGATGATAAAATGCATTCTCGTTCTATAGGTCCATATTCTTTAATTACACAACAACCTTTAGGTGGTAAATCTCAATTTGGAGGACAAAGATTCGGTGAAATGGAAGTATGGGCATTAGAAGCATTCGGAGCAGCAAATATTTTAAGAGAAATATTAACTGTAAAATCAGATGATGTTGTAGGAAGAGCTAAAACTTACGAAGCTATAGTTAAAGGAACAGAAATGCCTAATCCTAATAATCCAGAATCTTTTAATGTATTATGTTATGAATTAAAAGGTTTAGGATTAGATATTAACTTGGAGGAATAGAATATTATATTTGGATTATCAATTATGAATAAAAATAAAAAATTTAGTAAAATTACAATTCGATTAGCATCTCCAGAAGTTATATTAAAGGAATCTAATGGAGAAGTTTTGAAACCAGAAACTATAAATTATAGAACACATAAACCAGAGAGAGACGGATTATTTTGTGAACGAATTTTTGGACCAGTAAAAGATTATGAATGTGCTTGTGGTAAATATAAAAGAATTCGATATAAAGGAATAGTTTGTGATAGATGCGGAGTAGAAGTTACTGAAAAAAAAGTTAGAAGAGAACGTATGGGTCATATCAGTCTTATTGTACCTGTTGTTCATATATGGTGTTTTCGTTCGTCTCCAAATAAAATTGGATCTTTACTAGGTCTTTCATCAAAAAAATTAGAGATGATTATATATTATGAGAGATATGTTGTAGTTCAAGGAGGTATAGCTGTACGTACGGATGGTAATTTTTATAAAAAAGGAGATTTTTTATCCGAAGAAGAATACTTAAGCGTATTAGACAAACTTCCAAAATCTAATCAAGATTTAGATGATGTAGATCCAAATAAATTTATTGCAAAAATGGGGGCTGAATGTGTAAAAGATTTATTAAATAGAATTGATTTAGATTTATTATCTGAAGAACTAAGAAATCAATCTTTTAATGAAACATCAAAACAGAGAAGAATAGATGCGTTAAAAAGATTACAAGTAGTAGAATCATTTAAAGAAGGAAAAAAAAAGGGTAGTCATCCATCTTGGATGATTATAAATGTTTTATCTGTAATTCCCCCAGAATTAAGACCTTTAGTTCCTTTAGATGGAGGTAGATATGCAGCATCTGATATGACAGATCTATATCGTCGTGTATTGATAAGAAATAATCGTTTGAAAAGACTTATAGAAATAAAGGCTCCGGAAGTTATTTTGAGAAATGAGAAAAGAATGTTACAAGAAGCTGTAGATTCTTTATTTGATAATTCAAGAAAAATTTCTGCAGTAAAATCAGAAGGTAATCGTCCTCTTAAATCTTTATCTGATTCATTAAAAGGAAAACAAGGACGTTTTAGACAAAATTTACTTGGTAAAAGAGTTGATTATTCTGCTAGATCTGTTATAGTAGTAGGACCTCATTTAAAATTACATGAATGTGGATTACCTAAAGATATGGCAGCAGAATTATATAAACCATTTATTATAAGAAAATTAATTGAAAGAGGTATCGTTAAAACAGTTAAATCTGCTAAAAAAATTATTGATAATAGAAAAGAAGTTATATGGGATATTTTAGAGAATGTATTAAAAGGACATCCTATTTTACTAAATAGAGCACCTACTTTACATAGATTAGGTATTCAAGCATTTCAACCTAAATTAATAGAAGGAAAAGCAATCCAACTACATCCACTAGTTTGTTCTGCTTTTAATGCAGATTTTGATGGAGATCAAATGGCAGTTCATTTACCATTGTCAAATGTTGCAATACTAGAATCTAAATTATTGATGTTAGCATCTCAAAATATATTAAATCCTGCTAATGGATCTCCTATCACTGTTCCTTCTCAGGATATGGTATTAGGATTATATTATATGACTAAACCATTATTATCTGATTCTAACAATAAAATAAGAGGAGAAGGTAGTATTTTTTATTCTTCGGAAGAAGTAGAGATAGCATATAATCAAAAATCAATTGATTTACATGCGTTAATTAAAGTAAAAGTAAATATTAGAGAAGATAATAAATTAATTAGCAAATTAGTAGAAACAACAGTGGGTAGAGTTTTATTTAATCAAGTTGTACCAAAAAAAGTTGGTTATATTAACGAATCTCTTACAAAAAAATCATTAAGAGAGATAATAGGAAGAATATTATATATTACTAATATTCCTACTACTTCTAAATTTTTAGATGATATTAAAAAATTAGGTTTCTATAACGCATTTAAAGGTGGACTTTCATTTGGACTTGGAGATATTATAATTCCTGATAATAAAAAAAATATGGTAAAACTTGCTATACAAAAAGTGGACAATGTTAAATCAAATTATAATATGGGGTTAATAACTAATAATGAACGTTATAATCAAATTATAGACATATGGACAAACACTAATTCATTACTAACTGAAAAAGTAATGAAATATATGCGTGAAGATCGACAAGGTTTTAATCCTATTTATATGATGTTAGATTCTGGAGCTAGAGGATCAAAAGAACAAATAAGACAGTTATCAGGAATGCGTGGATTAATGGCTAAACCTCAAAAAACTGGGGCTTTTGGTGGAGAAATTATTGAAAATCCTATATTATCTAATTTTAGAGAAGGATTATCTATTTTGGAGTATTTTATATCTACTCATGGTGCCCGTAAAGGTTTAGCTGATACTGCATTAAAAACTGCAGATGCAGGATATCTTACAAGAAGATTAGTAGACGCAGCACAAGATGTAATAATTAAAATAGAGGATTGTAATACCTTGCGTGGATTAGAAATATCTGCTCTAAAAAAAAATGAAGAAATAGTAGAAACTTTATTTGATAGAATATTAGGACGTACTTCTTTAAATGATATTTTTTCTATAGAAAAAAATGAAATATTAATAGTAAAATCAGGGGGGATTATTGATGAAAATATAGCTAAGAATATTGAAAAATCAGGACATCTCTCTATAGAAGTACGATCTCCTTTAACTTGTGAAGCAAAAATGGGGATATGTGCTAAATGTTATGGTAGAAATTTATCAACAGGAAAAATAGTACAAAAAGGAGAGGCAGTAGGAGTTATAGCAGCTCAATCTATTGGTGAACCTGGAACTCAATTAACTTTAAGAACTTTTCATGTAGGTGGTACTGCAGGTAATATAACAGAATCATCTCAAATAATTAGTAAATATGATGGATTTATAGAGTTAGAAGATTTAAAAACTGTTAAGGTTAATAAAAACTCAAAAGAAATTGATATAGTTGTATCAAGAACAACAGAAATGAAATTATTAAATAATGATAAATCATCAATTTTAATGATAAATAATATACCATATGGAGCATATTTATATGTTAAAAATGGGGATTTTGTAAAAAATGGGGATATTATATGTAAATGGGATTTATATAATGCAGTAATAATTGCAGAATTTTCTGGAAAAATATCTTATCAACATTTAGAACAAGGGGTTACTTTTCAAGTAGAGGTAGATGAACAAACAGGATTTCAAGAAAAAGTTATTACTGAAGTAAGAAATAAAAATCTAATTCCAACATTGAAAATTATTGATATTCATAATAATAATGATGAATTAAAAATATATAATCTACCTGTAGGCGCTCATTTAATGGTAGCTGATGGGGAAAAAATTGAAATAGGAAAAATTTTAGTAAAAGTTCCTAGAAAATCTGCTAAATCAGGAGATATTACCGGAGGATTACCTCGTTTATCTGAATTATTTGAAGCACGTAATCCATCTAATCCTGCTGTAGTATCGGAAATAGATGGAATTGTTAGTCATGGAAAAATAAAAAGAGGTAATAGAGAAATTATTGTAGAATCTAAAAATGGAGATATTAAGAAATATTTAGTTAAATTAACTAATCAAATTCTTGTTCAAGAAAATGATTATGTTAAAGCAGGAGTTCCTTTATCAGATGGAGCAATAACTCCAAATGATATTCTTAACATCAGAGGTCCTAGAGCTGTTCAAGAATATTTAATTAAAGAGATACAAGAAGTATATAGATTACAAGGAGTTAAGATTAATGATAAACATTTTGAAGTCATTGTTTTACAAATGATGAGAAAAGTAGAAGTAATAGAATCTGGAGACTCTAAATTTTTAGAGGGAAATATTGAATATAAAGATGATTTTATAGAAGAAAATGATAGAATTTCTCAATTAAAAATTATAGAAAATTCTGGGGAGTCTGAGATTTTTAAACAAGGAACTATGGTTAGTTATAGAGATTTTAGAAATGAAAATGCAATATTAAAATATAATAATAAAAAAATAATGAAAATAAGAAATGTAATACCAGCAACAGCTAGACCAATATTACAAGGAATTACAAGATCAGCATTACAAACAAAATCATTTATTTCTGCAGCTTCATTTCAAGAAACAACTAAAGTTTTAAGCGAAGCTGCGATAAGTAGTAAAACTGATTATTTACATGGATTAAAAGAAAATGTTATTGTAGGACATAAAATACCTGCAGGAACTGGATTAAAAGAATATGAAAATATTCATATAGATATACCTTAAAAAATTTTTATTGTTATTTTTTTTTTAATGAAACTGTTTTGTTAAAGGTTATTAAATTATTAGTCTTTTCTACATAAAAATATCCATTCCTTTGAAATTGTATATGACTACCTATTTTAGCTATATTTTTTAAATGAGGTTCAGCATATCCTATTATCTTTTTTAAAGATTCTAAATTTATATTTTTGTATATAATATTATTTATATGATCTGGATTCTTTTTTAAAAAAAGTGTATTATATAAATTTATTTTTATAAGAAATGCATGTGATATAGAAACCCAATGTAAAGTACTTTTTATTCTTTTATTACGTTTTTTATTATTTTTTGATTTTGTTGATTTGCTAAATGGATCATAAGTACAATATATTTCTTTTATGATTCCTTTATTATTTCTTTTTACTGAATGTGCTTTTATAATATAAGCATTTTTTAATCTTACTTCATTTCCTATATAAAGTCGGAAAAATTCATCTCTTTTTTTTTCTAAAAAATCATCAAATTCTATATATAAATTTTTAGAAAAAGGGATTTTTCTAAATCCTAAATTAATATTTACAGGATTGTTTTCTGCATTTATCCATTCTACATAATTATCAGGATAATTAGTAATTATAATTTTTAATGGATTCATTATGACCATAATCCTAGGTGTTATTTTATTTAAATGATTTCTAATAAAGAATTCTAATAAAGATTTATCAATAATATTATTTCTTTTTGAAATTCCTACTTTTTCAATAAAATTTTTTATAGATATAGAAGTATACCCTCTCTTACGTAAACCAGATATTGTTGATAATCTAGGATCATCCCAAGATTTAATAATCTTATTATTAATTAAATATTGTATTTTTCTTTTACTAGTTATAGTATGACTTAAATTAAGTCTTGAAAATTCTATTTGTTTTGGTTTAATATTTTTATTATTATATATTTTTTTTATAAACCAATTGTATAACGGACGTTTATTTTCAAATTCTAATGAACATAGGGAATGAGATATTTGTTCAATATAATCACATTGACCATGAGCCCAATCGTAAGTAGGATAAATACACCAATCATATCCAGTTTTATAATGTTTTTTTTTTATAATTCTATACATTATAGGATCTCTCATATTTATATTCGAGGAACTCATATCAATTTTAGCTCTTAATACACAAAATCCTTCTTCAAAAAAACCATTTTTCATTTTTTCAAACAAGAATAAATTTTCTTCAGAAGATCTATTTCTATTATTACTATTAATTCCTGACTCAAAATAATTTTTTCTTTGAAATTTTATTATATTTTTTGGTTGATCATCTATATATGCATAATTATTTTTTATTAAAATTTTAGCCCAATTATAAAGATTATTAAAATAATCTGAAGCATAACTTTCTAGATCCCATTTAAATCCTAAAAATAAAATATCATCTTTAATAGACTCTATAAATTTTTTACTTTCTTTATTAGGATTAGTATCGTCAAATCTTAAATTAACAGGAGAATTATATTTAATTCCTAATTTAAAATTTAGATAAATAGCTTTTACATGTCCAATATGTAATACTCCATTTGGTTCAGGTGGAAATCTAAATTTTATTTTACATTTAGGAAAACCTTTTTTTATATCTTCTTCTATTATTTTTTCTATAAAATGTAAATAAGATTTTATTTTTATTTAAAATATTAGTTTTCTAGACTAAATTTAGTTAATTTTTTTTAAAAAAAAATATATTTTTGTTATAACAATTTTTAAAGTTTACAATTGAATTATTTAGAAACTATTGATTGGATATTACAAAAAATACCATCTTATCAAAAAATTGGTTTAAATAATTTATCATATAAACCTGGATTAGAAAGAATTATTAACTTATGTAGATATCTTGGAAATCCTCAAAAATCATTTGATAGTATTCATGTTGGGGGAACAAATGGTAAAGGATCTACTACTAATATGTTATATTCTATTCTTATAGAAGAAGGATATAAAGTAGGTTCATTTACATCTCCTCATTTAATGGATTTTAGAGAAAGAATTTCTTGTAATGGAAATTATATAGACAAAAGTTTTGTTGTAGATTTTATTAAACAAAATAAATCTTTTTTGGAAAAAGAATCTATTTCATTTTTTGAAATGAATACAGCAATGGCATTTCAATATTTTAGAGAAAAAAAAATTGATATAGCTGTTATTGAAGTTGGAATGGGAGGTAGATTAGATTCAACTAATATTATAAATCCAATTATTTCTATTATTACTAATATTAGCATAGATCATTCAGAATCTTTAGGCGATAATGAATTGAAAATAGCTTTTGAAAAAGCTGGAATTATAAAAAAAACTGTTCCTGTAGTAATAGGAGAAGATATTTCTGATATTGTTAAAAAATTTTTTTTTAAATTTTCTTTAAAAAATAATTCTCCTATTTATTTTTTTTTAAAAAAAAATTTTAAGTCAATAAAAATAAATAATAATTTTTTTGATAAAATTATTTATCAAAATATTAATAAAAATTTGGTATTATATACTATAGATATTTTAAATAAAAAAAATTTTTTAATATCTAATAATTCTATTAACAAGGGATTAATTAATATTAAAAAAAATACAAATTTTAAAGGACGTTGGAGTATAATAAAAAAAAAATATCCTAAAATCATTTGTGATATAGCTCATAATAAAAATGGAATAAAAATGGTTAATCTTCAATTGAAAAAGGAATCATATGAAAATTTACATTTAGTATTAGGATTTGTAAAAGATAAAAAGGTTAGTTCATTTATTAAATTTTTTCCTCATGATTCATATTATTATTTTTGTCAACCTTCTATAGAAAGAAAATATGATATAAATAAACTAAAGATTTTAATAAAAAAAATTTTTATAAAGAATGAAAAATTTAATTTTTTTTATTCTGTTAAGTCAGCATTTTTTTCTGCTAAAAAATTATCTAAAAAAAATGATTTAATATTGATATGCGGCAGTACATTTATTGTATATGAAATTTTTAAATTATTATAATTTTTTTTATTTAAATTTGACTGTATTTTGCATTTTGCAGTAGGGCAATTAGCTCAGTTTGGTTTAGAGCATCTGTTTTACAAGCAGGAGGTCACTGGTTCAAATCCAGTATTGCCCATATTTTTTTTCTATAAAATTTAATATATTATATTTTTCATATGGATTATACCATTTAATATTTTTATTTTTTTTATACCAAGTTAATTGTCTTTTTGCGTATTTGTTGGTATTAGACTTAATTTGGTAAATAATCTGATCAAATTTTAATTTATTTTTTTTATCAAAAAAATGGAAAATTTCTTTATAACCTATGGTTTGTAAACTTTTTAAATTTTTATTAAAATAAAGTGAATAAAGTTTTTCAGCTTCATATAATAACCCATTTTTTATCATATTATTAACTCTATTATTAATATTGTAATGAATAATTTCTTTATTTAAATAAAGACCTATTTTTAGAATATGAAAATTTCTTTTTTTATTTTTTTTTTTAAAAAAAAATGATGGAGATTTTCCAGTAGATTTTATTATTTCTATATACCTAATTAAACGTATTGGGTTATTCAAATCTATATTGTTACATATATTTTTTTCATATAATATTTTTAATTCTTTTTGTAAGAATTTTATCCCATTTTTTTTAAAATTAAATATTAATTCATTTCTTATGTTCATATCTATTTTAGGGATAAAAGATAAACCTTCTAATGCTGCTTTTTCATATAACCCTGACCCCCCTACCATAATTAATATATTGTATTTTTTAAATAAAATTTTAATTTTATTTAAAAAATCTATTTCAAATAATCTTGCATTGTAATCTTGATAAACATTTTTATTTCCAATAAAATGATGAGGTATTGATTTTAATTCTTTTATAGTAGGAGGACATGTACCTATTTTCAATTCTTTATAAAACTGTCTTGAATCATTAGACAAAATTTCTGTTTTTAAATTTTTAGCTAAAAATAAAGATAAATCCGTTTTTCCAACACAGGTCGGACCTACTATAGATATTAATAATTTTTTATTCAATCTATATTTTTTATTTATTATTATATTTAGATAGTTTTTTATACATCCAATAATTTACAATAACTAAAGCAGTCATTGATTCAACAATAGGTACTGCTCTAGGTAAAACACATGGATCATGTCTTCCTACTCCTTTTAAATAAACAAAATTTCCTGATTTATCGATAGTTTTTTGTTTTTTCATAATGGTAGCTACAGGTTTAAACGCTATTTTGAAATAAATATCCATTCCATTTGAAATTCCACCTTGTATACCTCCAGAAAAATTTGTTTTAGTTTTTTTTTCTGATATGAATAAATCGTTATGTTCAGAACCAGTTAATTTAGTTCCATTGAAACCACTTCCATATTCAAAACCTTTTACTGCATTAATAGATAACATGGCTTTTCCTAATTCTGCATGTAATTTATTAAAAACTGGTTCTCCAATTCCTGATGGAATATTTTTAATAATACAAGTAATAGTTCCTCCTATTGTATCTCCATTATTTTTAATACTTTTAATTTTTTCAATCATTTTTTTTGATGTATATGGATCAGGACATCTTACAGCACTTTTTTCTATTGATTCTATTGATAAATCTAATTTTTGATAAGGTATATTTACTGATATATCTCCTACACTAGAAACATAAGATATTATCTTAATATTTTTTATTATTTGCTTAGCTATAGATCCTGCAACTACTCTACAAACTGTTTCTCTAGCTGATGATCTACCCCCCCCCCTATAATCTCTTATTCCATATTTTTCTTCATAAGAAAAATCCGAATGAGATGGTCTATAAATATTTTTAATATGATGATAATCTTTCGGTTTATAATCATTATTATATATAATGAACCCAATAGGTGTACCAGTAGTTTTACCATTAAAAATTCCAGATAAAAAATTTACTTTATCTAATTCATTTCTTGATGTAACAATAGAAGATTGACCTGGTCTTCTACGATTTAATTCAATTTGAATTTTTTTTAAATCAATTTTTAATCCAGAAGGACATCCATCAATAATACCACCCAATGCTTTACCATGACTTTCTCCGAAAGTACTAACTCTAAAAAGAGATCCAAATATGTTTCCTGCCATAAATATTATATTTTTATTTTTTTTAAAAAAAATTATTAAAATTAATTATAATTATAATTTTTATTGTATTTATTTTTCTAATAAAATAAGTTTCTTAATAATAATTTTATATCTGATAAAAAGTAACACGGATGATATAGTTAATCCGATTCCTAATCCTATCCAAATTCCATGTCCTCCAATTTTTTTTGATAAATACCAAGATATTGGTATTCCAATAATCCAATAAGAAAAAAAGATAATACACATAGGAATTTTTACATCTTGTAATCCTCTTAAAATTCCAGAAATTATTCCTTGTAATCCATCAAATAATTGAAAAATACTAGCAACTATAATCATTTTTTTTATAATAAGAATCATTTCATAATCGTTTTTTTTTATATATATATAAGGAATATAATTTTTAAAAAAAAACAATAAAAAACTACATATTAACATAAATATAGATCCCATAATAATAATAGAAGTTCCTATTTCTTTTATTTTAAAATAATTTTTTAAAGCAAATTGATTTCCAATTCTAATTGTTGCTATTAATGAAAATCCCGTAATAATAATAAATGTAGATGATACTAAATTAATAACTATTTGATGAGCTGCCAGTACTTTTAATCCACACTTTCCTGATATGAAAGATGAAATAGCAAAAGCTCCCACTTCAAATAACATATGTAATCCAGATGGAATTCCTATTTTTAATATTTGTTTAATATATTTTTTTTGAAAGTAAAAATACTTTATATGAATAAAATATTTTCTAATTTTTTTATACTTTAAAAGTATAGGAATTATAAAAATCAACATTGATAATCTTGATATTAATGTAGCATAGGCTACACCTATTATTCCTAGTTTAGGAAATCCTAATAATCCATTTATCAATGAATAATTTAATATTATATTCATAATGGTTGAAATCCAAGTAACTATTAAACTTGGATATACTAATGATAATCCCTCTGAAAATTTTCTAAATACTTCAAAAATCATCCATGGAATAAAAGAAATAGATAAAATTTTCAAAAAAGAAATAGTTTCTTTTTTAATTTCTTCAGGTTGATTTAAATATGGAAATATAAAAAAAAATATATAAGTTAAACCATACATAATAATTGATAATACGAAATTTAAAATTATACTATGAATAAGTATCATAGATCCTTTTCTATAATTATTTTTTGCGTCAACAGATGATATTAAAGAAGATATCGATGTAGATATACCTAAGCCAAAAATTATTAATATAAAGAAAACTGCATTAGCTAAAGAAACAGATGCTATTGCTTTTTTTCCAAGATTACTTACCATAATATTATCAAATAATCCTATACACAAAATTCCCAGCTGTGTAAAAACTACAGGAAAAATTAGTAAAAAGTTTTCTTTAAAATGTTTTAAATATATTTTTATAATAAAAAAAAATTATAAATAATGAAATAAAATTAATTGAGGATATATTGAATTTATTTAATTTTAATAAAAGGTAATTTTTTTTCTACTATGGGTATTTTTTTATTTCTTATTAAAACAAATATAGGAAAAGTATTATGATAATATTCATATAAGTATCCAAGTCCTATACATTTTTTTATAATTGGAGAATAACAACCCGATGTAACAACTCCAATTTTACTTCCATTATTATTAATAATATCATATCCATTTCTTGGAATTAAAATTTTTATATCATCAACATAAAATGATATAAATTTTTTATGTACCCCACATTTTTTCTGTTTAATTAAAAAATTCTTAGATATAAAATTTTTTTTAAAATCAATAATCCAAGATAATCCAGATTCTATTGGAGTAATATTTTCTGAAATATCTTGACCATATAAACGGTATCCCATTTCTAATCTTAGTGAATCTCTACTGGAAATTCCACATGGGATTATGTTACCATTTCCAATATTTAATATATTACTCCATATATATTTTGCATATTTATTAGATACATATATTTCTATACCTATAGATCCAGTATACCCTGTATGAGATATAAGAACATTTTTTATTCCACATATATTTCCTATTTTAAAATGATAAAATGGAAGATCATTTAATGATATTGATGTTAATTTTTGTATGTAAAAAAAGGATTTTGGACCTTGTACTGCTATTAAAGAATATTCTTGTGATAGATCAATTAATTCTAATTCATATTTTTTATTGCTTATTATCCATTTTTTATTTTTTTCAATATTTATTGAATTTACTATTAATAAATATTCATTGTTATTTAAATAATAAATAATTAAATCATCTATAATTCCTCCATTTTCATTAGTAAAACATGTATATTGCGCCTGACCTATTTTTATTTTTGATATATCATTAGTTGTTAAATATTGTAAAACTTTATTAGCATTTTTTCCTTTTATTATAAATTTCCCCATGTGACTAACATCAAAAATTCCAGAATAATTTCTTACATGTATATGTTCTTCTAAGGAAGATTTATATTGAAGTGGCATATAAAATCCTGAAAAATTTACAATTTTTGCATTCAATTTAATATGAAAATCGTATAATATTGTTTTTTTTAAATTATTAATTTCCATCATATTCAACAAAATTATTTTCTGTTTCGTATAAAACAATTTTTAATTCAAATTTTGAACATATTTTATTTCTTATTTTTTTCCATATAAAAACGACAATATTTTCTAAAGTAGGATTAATAGTTCTAAATTCTTTTAATTCTAAGTTTATGTTTTTGTGATCAAAACAATCTTTTATCTCTTGATTAAGAATATTTTTCAATTTATTTAAATTAATAACAAATCCAGTAATAGGATTAATTTCTCCTTTTATACTTACTATATATTTATAATTATGACCATGATTATTATAACATTTACCAAAAGTTTCAATATTTTTTTTTTCATCCCAAAAATGATTATAAAGTTTATGAGATGCACTAAAATAACCTTTCTTACTTACAATTATTTTCATTTAATTAATTTATTAATATAATTTTTTATTATAATTTTTAACCATATTGTATATAAATGTGGAAAATTATAAATATCTGTTATTAAATTTTCTAATGATATCCATTTCCAATTTGCTACTTCTTTAAAATTTAAAATAGGATGTTTTTTATATTTTCCTATAAATACATGATCTAATTCGTTTTCAATTAATCCGTTATTTAAAATTTCATTATAAATGAAACAAAATTTATATTGGAGATGACAATCAAAGCCCATTTCATTTTTTAGACAACGATGTGCAGCATGTGATATAGATTCATTTTTTACTGGATGACTACAGGATGTATTAGTCCATAATAAAGAAGAGTGATATTTTTTAGAAGACCTTTTTTGTAACATCAAATTAATTTTATCATTTGTATCAAAAATAAATACAGAAACTGCAATATGTAATAAACCTTTTTTATGTATTATGTTTTTTTTATCAAAACCAATAATTTTATTATTTTTTATAATTGGAATAGAGTCATTATCAATTTTCTTATTCATATTTTTATAATTGGAATAGAGTCATTATCAATTTTTCTTATTCATATTTTTATAATTGGAATAGAGTCATTATCAATTTTCTAAAAAAAATGAAAAAAAAAACTAATAGTTTTTTAAATGAATTAAATAAGTTAAAAAAGAATAATTTTTTATGTATTATAAATATTCGATTTATTTTTATTTCTGAAAATAAAAAATTATTGATAGCAAAAATTCCCATAAATAAAAAAATATTGAATCCTTTTGGTTATCTCCATGGAGGGGTTACTAATTCTTTATCAGAAACTGTAGGTTGTTCTTTATCTTTTATAAACATAAAAAGTGAAAAAAATTACAAAAAATTTAATATTTTCAATATAGAAATATCTACTAATCATGTTCATCATATTAAAAATGGTATTTTATTTGCAAAAGCTGAAATCCTTCATAAAGGAAAAACAATACACCTTGTAAAGGTAAAAGTTTTTAATGAAAAAAAAATTCTTATCAGTTTTTGTAAAATGACTAATTTAGTTTTATATAAAAATTGAAATTACTAATAATAAATTAATTATGATTGAAAAAAAAATAAGCTTATTTCTATTATACAAAAAAATTATAAATGATTACCATAAAAATAAAAATTTTATTATTTTCAAAAGACCTAATGAAGATAAAATATTTTTTTATTCTGATAGTAAAAAAATAAATAAAAATTATTTTATAATTAAGGATTTTTCTCAAAAAAAAACTATAAAAATAGTTCCTAATAACATTTATTATGTAAATATTTACAATAAGTATTTAAATAATGATAATTATTCATTTTTTTCCACTAAAAATTTTACAAAAAAAAACTTTTCTTATCACTACAAAAATTTAATTAAAAAATCTATTTATTTTATAAATAAAAAATTTTTAAAAAAAATAGTTATATCAAAAAATTTAAAAATTTCATTAGGAAAAATTGATTTAATTAAAACATTTAAAAATTTAATTTTTTCTCACCCTAATAATTTAATTAGCTTATGGTATAATATTCATCAGGGATTTTGGATTGGATCTACTCCTGAATTATTAATGAAGTATAAAAATAAGATATTACAAACAGTAGCTTTAGCAGGTACTCATTGGAAAAATGATAAATATAAATGGACAAATAAAGAAATAAATGAACATAAAATTGTAATTAATTATATTAATAATTCATTAAAAGATTATGATACTAATTTTTTTTTAGATAAAACTAAAACAATATCCATTGATAGTTTGTTTCATTTAAAAACTAATATATTAATTCATTTTAAAAAACAAATTTCTTATAAAAAAATATTAAAAAATTTATACCCTAATCCTTCTATATGTGGATTTCCAATAATAAATGCTATGAATTTTATTATTGAAAATGAAAATTATGAAAGATGTTTTTATACGGGATATATGGGGATTGTAAACGATAACGATGTTGAATTATACCTTAATCTAAGGTGTGCAAAAATTTCTTATAAAAAAAAACAAATTACATTATATGCTGGAAGTGGAATAATTGAAAATAGTAATATATATCGTGAATATTTAGAAACGGATAAAAAAATGAAAAATATACTATCTAATTTTGTTATTAACAATGTTTAAAATATTTTTATTTATATTATTTTAATTTTCTAAATTTTTTTCTATAAAAAGGTCTTATAATTAATCTAACACTTTTATTATAATGAAAATATTGAATTATCCAATTTGTTAACGCTATGGCCTTATTTCTAAATCCAACTAAACTAAATAAATGGACAAACATCCATATTATCCATGCTATAAATCCTTTCAATCTAATAAAGGAAAAATCACAGACTGCTTTATTTCTACCAATAGTAGCCATTGATCCAAAATTTTTATATATAAATGGTTTTATTTTATTATTATTATCGAATAATAAATTATTAAAATTATTTACTAAATAATTACCTTGTTGTATAGCAGGGGGGGCAGTCATAGGATGTCCATTAGGATACATTTTATTTAATTTCATACATGAAACGTCTCCAATAGCAAATATATTTTTATATCTTATAGTTCTAAGATAAGAGTTAACTAATAATCGATTTTTTTTTATATCTTCATTTAAAAATCCTTTTATTATCGCACCTTTAACGCCTGCTGCCCATATAACATTAGATGTTTCTATATGCTTATTTTTTTCTATAGATATTATTTCACCATCATAATCTTTTACTAAACAATTTAACCATATAGAGACACCTAAATTTTTTAGATTTTTATATGCTTGTTCAGCTGATTGTTTTGACATACCATCTAATAATCTAGGAGATGCTTGTAATAAATGAATTTTCATGTAATGATGATCTAAATCTGGATAATCATTAGGAATAACATATTTTTTCATTTCAGCTAAAGCTCCAGCTAATTCTACTCCAGTAGGTCCACCTCCAACAATAACAAAAGTCATTAGTCTTTTTTTATCTTTTATTTTTTTTGCTAATAAAGCTGATTCAAAATCTTGTAATATTAAACTTCTTAAATTTAATGCTTCTGGTATCGATTTCATAGGTAATGCATGAAATTTTATATTTTTATTATCGAAATAGTTAGTAATTGATCCGGTAGAAATAACTAAATAATCATAAAATAAATTACCTACATTTGTATAGATCTTTGTTTGTTTAGTATTTATATAATAAACATTAGCCAATCTAAAAAAAAAATTTTTAGTATTTTTTATTATGTTTCTTATTGAATGAGCAATAGAGTCTGGTTCCAAACCTGCGGTAGCAACTTGATATAATAATGGTTGAAAAGTATGATAATTATTTTTGTCTATGAGGATAACCTGGAATTTGTCTCTTCTTAATTTTTTAGCTACTTGTAGTCCAGCAAATCCTGCTCCAATAATAATAACTCTTTTTAAATTTTTTTCTGTTGGAATATTCATAAATCGAAATTTTTCGATAGGTAAATGATTACTAATTTATGTTATATTTTCATTTTTAATAATAAATTAATATTTTTGTTTTTCATAATATTAAGTTATATTTTTTTTTAAAAAAATAATATTATTATACGTTATGAATTTTTATTATTTTGTTACATCAATTATTTATTTAATTAATTATTTAATAAATATTTTTCTTAAAAATAAAATAAGATTTTATTCTAAATTTCATTTGAAATCTAAAATGAGTGGTAGAGAAATAGCAGAAAAAATGTTAATAGATAATGATATTGACGATGTTAAAATTTATCCAATACAAGGAGAATTAGTTGATTATTATAATCCTTCTGATAAAACTATAAATTTGAGTGAAATAGTATTCTATGGTAAAAATGTAGTTTCTGCAGCAATTGCAGCACATGAATGTGGTCATGCATTACAACATAAAATAAAAAATAATTTATTAAAATTTCGTAATAATTTAGCAACTATACTTAATTTTAGTTCTAGGATTAGTAATATTTCTATAATAATTGGATTAATTATTTTTTATAATTCTGAAGGAAGAGAATCTTTTATTTTAAAAATAGGAATAGGATTATTTTTATTAATTGTTTTATTTTCATTAATAACTTTACCAATAGAATTTAATGCTAGTGATATAGCTTTAAATTGGTTAAGGAATAAAAATTTAATAAAAGATGATGAAACTATTTACGTTAAAAAATTATTAAATTTAGCTATCATGACTTATGTTGTATCAGCATTGGGAAATTTAACTCAATTAACATATTTTATGTCTATTTTAAATAGTAATAAAGATAATAATGAGGATTGATCATTATTGATTTATATTATTTTTTTTATTTTGTTGTTGTTTTTTTTTATTCTTTAATTTTTTTGGATTAGGACGGATATTTCCGTATGTTTTATTTTTTATTTTTCCTCTTCTAGTTTTTTTATCTCCTTTTCCCATATTAAATTATTGTTTTTATAATTTTTTTATGTAAAATTATTGAAAATTTTTTTAATTGATATATAGAAGAATTATTTTCAATAATAAAAATTCTATTACCAATATTTTTAATTTTTTTTATATCGTTAATTTTTGTTTGATTATTTAAACGATTTAAAATCTCTATTTTATTTAGTTTATCTCTTTTTATAATTCTTTCTAATATTTTTTCTAAAAAAGAAGTTAAAATAATAATAAAATCGAATTCTTTATAATTTCCATATTCAAATAATATAGCTGATTCTTTAATTATGTATGGACAATTATAATTTTTTCTCCATTTTTCAAAATCTAATTCTACCCATGGATGTACGATGGAACACAATATGTTTAATGCGTTTAAATCATTAAATATTATTTTTGATAAAAAATTTTTATTTATTTTTTTCCCATTGTAAGATTTTGAACCAAAATATTTTATAATATTTTTTCTTATAATACTTGATTTATTCATTAGAATTTTACATTTTTGATCTGATGAATAAATAGGTATTCCATTTTCTTTTTTAAAATAATCAGATAATAAAGTTTTTCCTGTTCCTATATTACCTGTTATTCCTACTAGAATTGATTTCAATTTATTTTATTTTTATTATAATGTAATTGTGTCAATTCTTTTGATATTATATTTTTTTCAATCTTGATTTTTCCTGTAACAATTTCTAAAACAATAAAATCATTTTTTATTTCTAAAATTTTTCCATGAATTCCTGTATTTGTTACTATATAACTTCCTTTTTCTAATTTTTCCTGGAAATTTTTTTCATTTTTTTGTTTTTGTATTTGAGGTCTTATCATAAAGAAATAAAATATTATAAAAATTAATATAAACATGCAAATAGTATTTGCAATAGAGTTTTTTTGGAAAAAAAATAGTATTATAAACATATTTTTAAACAATTAAAATTAATATTAGTATTTCGATATTTTTTTTTCTTTATACAAAAACTTATATATTTGATCTAATATCCCGTTTATAAAAGCTTTACTTTTTTTCATACAAAAAATTTTTGTAATTTCAATATATTCATTCATAGTTGCTCTTGGTGGTATATTTGGAAAATATAAAAATTCACATGTAGCCATTTGCAATATAATTAAGTCTATGACTCCCATTCTTTTTATATCCCAATTATTGGATGTACGGCTTATTAAGTTATTAAATTCTTTTTTATGAATAATTGTATTTCTATATAAATTAATAATAAATTTTTTGTTTTCTATATTGTTATAAATATTATATAATTTAAAATTTGGATTTATAGAATTTTTTATGAATTGTAAAGTTTTACATACCATATTATGAGCTATATAATTATTTTCTATTCCATTAATAAATAAATCTTCTACATATTCTTTTAATTTTAAATTATTTATAATATTATTTTTATAATATTTTATTATAAATTTTTTATCTTCTTCAAAAGAAAATAAATTATTATTTAATTCATTATTATTATTTATATTTTTTAAATCCTTTAATAAAGATAATATAAGATTATTTTCTTTTTTCCATAAATTGTTAGAAGAATTATATATTATCATTAAATATTTATTATCAGATAATATTTTTAAAATAGAGTTATTAACAAATTTTTTTAATAATAAATTATCATTATTTTTTTTCTTTAATAAATCTATAATATTATTTCTAATAACTAATATTAAACATAAAAAAGATGTATATAGATTATGCAAATTTTCAATACTTTTTAACATAATTTTTTCTATTTGATAAAGATCTATTTCAGAAATATGTTGTGCATATAAGAATTGTAAACTTCTTATTCTAAACTCTCTTCTTATGGACATTTTTTTAATAATGTAATTAAATATTAATTATGATGAATAATATGTAATTATAAACTCAAATTTATAAAAAATTATTATTAATATATTAAATAATAGGAATTCGTATAGAATAAATTAATTAAACGAAGTAAAAAAAAATAGTTCATTTTATTTTTTTTATTTAGATTTGTTTTAATGTATTTAATTATAAAAAAAATGGACGAAAAAGGAAATATTAATAAAGATAGAAATGAGATATGTTCAAGAACTTTGAAAACAGGAAGTCGTACGTATTTTTTTGATGCAAGAGAAACAAGAGCAGGTGATTATTATTTAACAATTACTGAAAGTAAGAAAAATTTTACGGAAAATGGTGAAATAACTTATAAAAAACACAAAATTTATTTGTATAAAGAAGATTTTTCTAAATTTCAAAGTATACTTAACGATATGATTATATTTATTATAAATGAAAAAGGAAAAGAAGTTATATCAGAACGTCATCAAAAAGATTTTAAAAATCATTCATCATATAATCATGGATATAAAACATCTCAAAAAAAATCAGAAATAAAAAATTTTACAAATGTAAATTTTGAAGATATATAATAATTTTTATGTTAAATAAAGGATATTTAAACATAATGAAATGCATTGATACTTTTATATTTGATGTAGATGGAGTTTTAACTAATTGTACGTTAAATCTTTTTCCAGATGGAAATTTAGTAAGACAAATGTTTGCCAAGGATGGATACGCAATACAATTAGCAAAAAAAAAGGGTTATAATATTTGTGTTATAACAAGAGGATCAGATTTAATGGTATTTAAACGTTTAAGAAGTTTAAATATTCGTCATATTTATCAAGGAATTATAAATAAAAAAAAGTACTTAGATGAATTTTGTAAAATTTTCAATATTGAAAAAAATAATATTCTTTATATGGGGGATGATATCCCAGATTTAGAAGTAATGAAATCTGTAGCTTTTCCTTGTGCTCCAATTGATGCTGTTCAAGAAATAAAAAATATTTCTAAATATATTTCTCCAAAAAAAGGGGGGAATGGTTGTGTTAGAGATGTTATAGAAAAAACATTAAAAGTTCAAGATAATTGGGAAAATTAAAATTTTAGAATTTTAACGAGTAAATTAAAAAAAAATAGTGTCAAAAGACACTATTTTTTTTGTATATTTTTTTTACATCATACCTCCCATACCTCCTCCAGCAGCACCTGGCATTGGTGGAGTTGCAGAGTTATTTTCATCTTTTTTAATTTCTGTAACTACACATTCAGTAGTCAACAACATTCCTGAAACTGAAGCTGCATTTTCTAATGCAACTCTTGCTACTTTTGTTGGATCTATGATTCCTTCAGAAATCATATTTTTATATTCTCCAATTTTAGCATCATATCCGAAGTCCCCTTTTCCTTCAGCAACTTTAGCTACAACAACAGAACCTTCACCTCCAGCATTAGCGACAATTTGTCTTAAAGGTTCTTCTAGAGATCTTCTAACTATTTGTATACCAGTATCTTGATCGGAATTATCTCCTTTTATACTATCTAATGCTTTAATTGAACGAACTAAAGCTACACCTCCTCCTGCTACTATACCTTCTTCTACCGCAGCTCTAGTTGCATTTAGAGCATCATCTACTCTATCTTTTTTTTCTTTCATTTCAACTTCAGATGCAGCTCCTACATATAAAACAGCTACTCCTCCAGCCAATTTAGCTAGACGTTCTTGCAATTTTTCTTTATCATAATCTGATGTTGTAGTTTCTATTTGTGCTTTAATTTGATCGATTCTTGATCTAATATCTTTTTTATTACCTCCTCCGTTGACAATAGTTGTATTATCTTTATCTATAATAACTCTTTCTGCTTTCCCAAGCATATCAAGTTTTACATCTTCTAATTTACTTCCTGTTTCTTCAGAAATTACTGTACCGCCAGTTAGAATAGCTATATCCTCCAACATAGCTTTTCTTCTATCTCCAAATCCTGGGGCCTTAATAGCAGCAACTTTTAAAGTTCCTCTAATTTTATTTACAACCAATGTTGCTAGAGCTTCTCCTTCTACTTCTTCAGAAATTATAAGTAAAGGTTTTCCTGATTGTGCTACAGGTTCTAAAATAGGCAATAAATCTTTCATTGCTGCTATTTTTTTATCAGATAATAAAATTTGAGGTTGATCAAATTCTGTTATCATTTTTTCAGTATTTGTTACAAAATAAGGTGATTGATAACCTCTATCAAATTGCATACCTTCAACTACATCAACAGATGTATCGGTTCCCTTTGCTTCTTCTACAGTAATAACCCCTTCTCTTCCTACTCTTTCAAATGCATCCGCTATTAATGCTCCTGTCTTTTCATCATTATTTGCAGAAATAGATGCAACTTGTTTTATTTTTTCTGTATTACCTCCTACTTCTCTAGATTGTTTTCTAAGATCTTTAATAACTATTTTTAAAGCTTTATCTATTCCTCTTTTTAAATCCATAGGATTAGCTCCAGCAGCTACATTTTTTAATCCCTCTCTAACAATAGCTTGTGCTAATACAGTAGCTGTAGTAGTTCCATCTCCTGCAACATCATTAGTTTTTGATGCTACTTCTTTTACCATCTGAGCTCCTAAATTTTCTATAGATTCTTCTAATTCAATTTCTTTAGCTACAGTTACTCCATCTTTAGTAACTTGAGGACCACCAAAAGACTTCTGTAATACAACATTTCTTCCTTTTGGTCCTAAGGTTACCTTAACAGCATTTGCTAACGCGTCTACACCTTTTTTTAGCTTATCTCTTGCTTCAATATCAAATTTAATATCTTTTGCCATAATTTTCTAGATTTTTCTAATAATAAAATTATAAAAAATAAATATATAATTATAATTTTTATTTTTTATATAATAGCTATAACATCAGACTCTCTCATTATTAAGTACTCTTCTCCTTCCCATTTTAATTCTGTTCCAGAATATTTTCCATATAAAATTCTATCTCCTTCTTTTAAAATCATTGGTTCATTTTTTTTACCCGTACCTACGGCTACTATGGTTCCTTTTTGTGGTTTTTCCTTTGCTGTATCAGGAATAATAATACCTGATGACGTTTTAGTTTCAGCGGGATCAGGTTGTACAAGAACACGATCTGATAAAGGTTTAATCTTTACTTCCATCATAGTTTTAATAATTTTTTATATGATTAAGATAAATAGCCAAAAACATGCCAAATTATGAATTGGTTGTTTTGTGTAAGTAAAATTAAAAAAAAAATGTCATTTTGTCATTTTTTTTTTTTAATTTTTTAGTAAATAATTAAATATGATAACAAAAAAAAATATGACAATAGATAGAAACCATGTGATATTATCTAGGATAGTATTTGTTTTTTTTATTCCAAAGAATTTAAAATTTTTTTCTACAAACGACTGATTCACAATTTCTTTTTTTGGATTTTGTATTAAAATAATTAATATAAATAATATTGAATTTATAACAATTAAACAACTTAATATATTAATTGCATATTCGTATTTCATAATATATAAATTTAATTAAATAAAATCTAAAATTTAATTAAATAAAATCTAATTACTTTAAATAATTTTATTATATTTTCTATCTTAATTTTACAAAGATTTAAATTTATTATTCTAAATAGTTAAAATTCCTATATTTTATTACTTGTGTATATATATTTTGTTTAGAATATTTTTTTTATTTTATAATCCATATTGTTTTATTTTTCTATAAAGAGTTCTTTCCGATATCCCTAATTCTTTTGCTGTTTTTCTTCTTTTTCCCTTATTTTTTTTTAAAGCTTTTTGAATAAATTCAATTTCTTTTTTTTCTAATGAAAAAGAGTTAGAAGAATTTTTTTTAGATAAATCTTCTTCTATTTCTTCATAATCTAAATTGTTTTCATTTAAATTATTTTTATATAAGGATGGATTTTCTATTTGAAATATAGATTTATTTATGATTTCATGATTCTTTTTTAAAGACTCATCTTGAGAAGTAAATATTTTTCCAAATAATCGATGAATAAGATCTCTATTTTCTTTATTAAATGTAGGATTAGAATTATTTTTTATTAATTGATAAACAATATTTTTTAAATCATTAAAATTATTTTTCATATCAAATAATATTTGATAAATAAAATCCCTCTCTCTAGAAATATTATGAAAAAAAGTTTTTTTATTTGAATCAAAATTAGGTTTTGATATAGATAATAAAGGTTTATTTTCTGGAATATATTCTTTTAATTTATCTATATTTATTTTTCTTTTAGTTTCTACTACTGAAACTTGTTCTACCAAATTTTTCAATTGTCTAATATTACCAGGCCAAGGATAATTTTCTAAATATTTTAATGATTTATCATTTAATATTATAGGAGGCATTTGGTATTTTTCTGCAAAATCATTTGAAAATTTTTTAAATAAAAATTTAATATCGCTCTTACGAAAACGTAAAGGAGGTACATTTATTTGTACTGTATTTAATCTATAAAAAAGATCTTCTCTAAATTTTCCTTTTTGTATGGATTCTACCATATTTAAATTAGTTGCCGCAACAATACGTATATCAGTTTTTTGAATTTTAGAAGAACCTACTTTTATAAATTCTCCAGATTCTAAAATTCGTAATAAACGAACTTGTGTTGTTAAAGGTAATTCTCCAACTTCGTCTAAAAATATTGTTCCTCCATTGGCTACTTCAAAATAGCCTTTTCTCATGTTAGTTGCTCCAGTAAACGATCCTTTTTCATGTCCAAATAATTCACTATCAATAGTCCCTTCAGGTATTGCTCCACAATTTACAGCAATATATGAATGATGTTTTCTACAAGAAAATTGATGAATAATTTTTGGGATAAATTCTTTTCCTACCCCACTTTCTCCAAGAACCAATACTGAAATATCAGTTGGGGCTACTTGTATAGCTTTTTCTAGAGATCTATATAATTTGTAATCATAACCAATAATCCCGAATTTATGTTTTATGTTTTGAATAGATTCCATGATCAACTATTTTATGGCTTCTCCAATCAAAGTAGAAGACGTAAATTTTTTTACATTAACTAATGCTATATTTCCTATTTTTAAATTTATTTTTTTTGGAAAGACAACTACTATATTTTGTGAATTTCTTCCGTACCAATAATTATTACTTTTTTTTGAAGTACCTTCTATTAGTACTTTTTGAGTTTTTTCTAAAAATTCCTTCATTCTATATAATGAATGTTCGTTTTGCAATTTTATAATTTCTTGTAATCTTTTTTTTTTTATATTTTTCGGTACATTATCTATAAGATTATTATAAGCATACGTTCCTGGTCTTGGAGAATAAGAAAACATATATCCATAATTATATTTAATTTCATCCATTAAATGAAGAGTATCAAGATGATCATTATCTTCTTCATTACAAAATCCTGTCATAATATCATGAGATATTGAACAATTTGGAATTAATTTTCTAATTTTCTTAATTAAGAATAAATATTCTTCTCTAGAATATTTTCTATTCATTAATTTTAATATTTTATTACTACCAGATTGAACCGGTAAATGAATATGATTACATATATTATCATATTTAGATATTATTTTTAATACTTCATTGGACATATCATGAGGATTAGATGTAGAGAAACGTATTCTAACAGTAGGTAATTTTTTAGCAATTAATTCTAATAGATTAGCAAAATTAAATGATAAATTATTATTATCTATCCAATAATATGAATCTACATTTTGACCTAAAAGAGTTATTTCTTTATATCCAAGATTTTGTAATCTTTTACATTCTTCAACAATAAGAAAGGGATTATTACTTACTTCTCTTCCTCTTGTAAATGGGACAATACAAAAAGTACACATATTATTACATCCTCTTGTTATACTTAAAAATGTAGTAATTTTTTTATCTAATTTTTTATATGGAATAATATTTTCATATGTTTCTTTTTTTCTTTTATAAAAATTTTTTACAATATTTTTATTATAAATTTTATTTTCTATTTCTCTATAAGAATCAGGATTAATAAAAAAATCAATTTTTTTTTCATTTAATAATGATTCTTTAAAAGATTTTGAAAAACAACCTATTAATCCAATTAATGATCCATTATTTTTTAAATATTTTATTTTATCTATTTGATTTTTTATTGTTAGTTCTGATTTTTTTCTTATGGAACATGAGTTAAATAAAATAATTTTTGCATTTTCAATATGATTAGATAAAATAAATCCTTTTTTTAACAATATAGATGTTATAATTTCACTATCAGCTACATTCATTTGACACCCATAATTTTTTATATAAAAACTTTTCATTATTCTAATTTTAATTTCATTTTCAAATGTGAAGTCTTTTTTTAGCAAAAACAATCATTTTTTTATTTCCTGTAGATTTTTCTATTGAATTTGATAATTTTATTACTGATATCCATTTTCTTTTTATAAATATTTTTGTCATTTTTATTACTATATTTAAGGGATTAACACCAACATCGTTAGTGAAGTTTGTTCCTATTCCAAACAATGGAGTAATTTTACCCTTACAAAAAGAAGAAATATAATCTACTTTGAATGGATTCATATTATCTGAAAATATAATTTTTTTTTTATTAGGATTTATTTTTAATTTTTTATAATGTGTTATTGTTTCATTAATAAACGAAATAGGATTACCACTATCATGTCTAACTCCCTTATAGATATTTGATAATTTTTTGTTAAAATTTTTAAAAAAAATTTTAGATGTATATGTGTCTGATAATGCTATTCCTAATCTATCATTGTAAATATTTATCCAATTTTCCATAGCAATTTTATCTGCTATATTGAATCCATATTTAGCTGCATGAAACATAATCCATTCGTGTCCTTGAGTTCCTACTGGTTTTATTGAATAAATTTTTGATAAATGTATATTGCTACTTCCAACAAAAAATGATTTACCTTCTTCCATTAAAATTTTCATTACTAGTTTGTGAATATGATAAGAATATCTTCTTCTTGTCCCAAATTCTCCGAATTTTACTTTTAATTCTTTATATTTTTTTATTTTTTTTTTAGTTAGTCTTATTATAGTTTTGTCTGATAGAGGTTTTACTCTAGTTAATTTATAATATAGTTCAGATATAATAGACATTAATGGTACTTCCCATAAAATAGTCTTACTCCATAATCCCCTTATTTTTATTTTTATAGATTTTCCTTTTTGTTTAATTTTTACTTCTTTTGGATTATATTGATATTTATCTAAAAAATCTAAGTATGAATTATCTAAGCAAGGACAATATTTTTTTAAAAATATTTTTTCATTATATGATAGTTTTAAATGAGCCATATTCTTTATATTTTTTTCTAAAATGTTAGAAAAATTTTTTGGAAAAAAATGTTTTCCTCTATTAATAAATTCGTATTGAGCTTTTACTAAAGGAAATAATTTAATAACAGCATTTTGCATAGTAAATTTATAAAAATCATTATCTAATAATGATGAGATAAAAAAAGAATTATCCATGAAAATCATTATTTTTTTTAAAGTCTAAAAATATAAAAAAATTGAATGAACAATATCTAAAATTTTAATAATTATATTTAGTCAAATAAAAAATTTTTTTATTTTTTAATTATAACAGTTTGTATATTTTTAAGTATTTTATATAGTCTTACTTCAGATAAGTTAAGTTAAGTTTTAATAAATAACTTAAAATATAGTAAGTAAGTAATCTTTATAAATAATAATTCATAAACTATGGACAATAACACGAAATTATACGTAGGAAATTTATCATATGATATGACAGAACAAGAGTTAAAGAAACATTTTGAATCTATAGGTACTGTTAACCATGCTAAAATTATTTTTGATGAAACTACATCAAGTAAAAGAAGCAAAGGTTTTGGTTTTATAGAAATGTCTGATGAAGAAAGTGCTAAACGTGCTATAGACAAATTAAATGGAACTGAATTTATGGGAAGAAATATCATTGTATCTGCAGCCAGACCAAGAACAAAAAAAGATTATTAATTATCTACATTTAAGTATGATACTTTAATTATAAATATTTATTGTTATGCGCTTACATCTGTTTTTTATTTTATTTAATATTTTAACTGTATTAGATAATTTCATTAATTTTTAGTAAACTAATTACAAATTTATGATGGAAAAATTATATGGGACAGGTGTAGCGTTGGTTACTCCATTTAAAAAAAATGGAAATATTGATTTTAATGGATTAGAAAATATTATAAAACATGTATTGAATAATAATATTGATTATTTAGTTGCATTAGGAACTACTTCAGAATCTTCTACTTTATCTAAAGAAGAAAAACGAGATGTTGTTGAATGTATTAAATATTTTAATTTTAAAAAATTACCATTAATTTTAGGTATTGGAGGAAATAATACTGTTGATGTTATAAATCAAATAAATTATATGAAAAATTTATTTCAATTTTATTGTATTCTTTCTGTTTCTCCTTATTATAATAGACCATCACAAAATGGAATATATAATCATTTTAAATCGATAATTAATAATACAAATATTAAAATTATTATATATAATGTACCTAAAAGAACAGGATCAAATATTCATTATCAAACAATAATAAAATTATCAAGTAATTTTAAAAATAACGTAATAGGAATAAAAGAAGCTTCAGGCGATATATTACAATCTTATAACATTATAAAATTTAATAAATCAACTAATTTTATTTTAATATCAGGAGATGATTTTATAACTATCCCAATAATAATTGGAGGAGGAAAAGGAGTAATTTCTGTAATAGCGCAGGGATTACCAAAAAAAATATCTGATATGGTATATTTGGCACAAAAAAACGATTTAAAAAAATCTTTTTCTATATTTTATAATATTTTAGATATGATGTATTTAATCTATGAAGAAGGTAATCCTACTGGGATAAAAACATTATTAAATATAATGGGGCTATGTAAACCATATGTTAGATTACCATTATTAGTTGGTACATCCTCATTAAATAAAAAAGTAGAAAATTGTTTAAAAAAAATTAATATGTTATGATGAAAGAAAAGATTAAAATTGCTTTAATAAAACAATCTAATAGAGAATTAGAATCTTCTCATATATATTTAAATATGGCTTCTTGGTCAGAATCAAATGGATTTGATGGAGTATGTAATTTTTTATATGATCATTCTAATGAAGAAAGATATCATATGTTAAAATTAATAAGGTATCTTAATGGAAGAGGTGGTGATTTCGTAAAAATTAATTATGATAATAAATTCTATATCAAAAATGAAAATTATGAATCATTAGAGATAATTTTTGAAAAATTATTTGAACATGAGAAATTAATTTCTCATGAAATTAATTTATTATTAGAACTTTCTTTAAAAGAAAAAGATCATTTTACATATAATTTTTTACAATGGTTTGTAAAGGAACAAATTGAAGAAGAATCCTTAATTAAAATGCTTTTAAATAAAATTCAATTAATAAAAAATAACCAATTAGGTATATATTTATTTGATAAAAGTATTAAAAATATTGAAATAAACAATAAAAAATTGTGAGTATAAAATTTTTCTTAGTAATAGGAATGATATCTAATCCAATAATCATATACAATAATTTATTTTGCTATTTGAATTCTAAGATAATAGATAATTTAAATAATGATAAATATAATTCTAAGATAATAGATAATTTAAATAATGATAATTATATAAATAATTTTTATAAAAATCATCCTAATTCTTCAGAAAATATAAAAAATAAAAATATTGAGAATAAATTTTTCATAAAAAAAATATATTTTTTTTATAAAAAATTAAAAGAAATATTTTTTGATATTTTTAATAATAGTAATTATAATATTTCTTTATCGTTTGAAAATAATAAAAATAATAATTTTCATGTTAAAAAGAAAGAGAAAGAGGAAGATGAATATGGTAATTCATTATTTAATGATGGAAAATATTATTATTTTTATTCTATAGAAAGTGATTTTGATCCTAGATCAATTAATATAGCAGTTAATAAATTAGTAAAATTTATAGAAAAATATCCTAATGATGATAAAACAAATGAAGCTCATACGCTTTTAAAAAGTTTAGATTATCTGTTAGAAAAAAGGAATTATCATGTATATAATTCATTTTTTCTAATGAGAAAATATAAATCCGCTATTTTTTGTTTTAAAGATTTTTTAAAAAATTATCCATATAGTGATTATGCAGAAGATGTTTTATATAAGAAATGTATATCTGAATATAATTTACATAAGAAAAAATCTTTTTATAATTCCTATAAAGAATATATTAAAAAATATCCTAAATCAAAAAAAATAATTCGTTTAAAAAAATTATTATAATTATAAAAATTAATTATATGAAAGAGTTAGACATAGAATATATCATAAATAATGTTCCATCTAACACAATAACAATAGATAAATCTATATTAGAATCTATTACGGGACGTAATATATATCATACTATATGTATATTAGATAGTATATGTAAAAAAATAAACGAAAAAATTAAATATGATTTAGATAAAAGATTAGAAGAATTTAATATTACAAATAAAAATAATAATTTAGAAGAAATATTTGAAAATAGAGAACAAATAGAATTATCTAAATTTTATGAAGGATTACCAAAATCAACATCGGTATCAATTCAATATTTAATAGATAAAAAAATAAAATTATAAATCATTTTATTTTTTTTCTATAATCTTTTAAAAATTTATCTAATCCAATATTAGTCATTGGATGATTAAATAATGAATATATTACATTAATAGGTGTTGTAATTGCATCTATTCCTATTTTTGCACATTCTATTATATGGATAGGGTTTCTTATAGATGCTGCTAATATTTTAGTTTTGAATTTAAAATTATCATAAATTTCTTTTATTTCTTTTATTAATTGTAATCCGTTAAAAGATAAATCATCTAATCTACCTAAAAATGGAGAAACATAGTCTGCCCCAGATTTAGCTACTAAAATAGCTTGTCCTAAAGAAAATACAAGTGTACAATTAGTCCTAATTTTTTTTTTTGAAAAAAATTTAATAGATTTTATACCATTTATTGTCATAGGAACCTTAATTACAATTTTGGGACTTAAAAGAGATAATTTTATTCCTTCATTAATTATATCTTCATACTCAGTACTAATAACTTCCGCACTCAAATTTTCTTCATTATTTAGTAATTTACATATAGAAATATAATGTGCATCAATTTCATTTTTATTGAAAATATTTTCTTTTGCAATTAATGATGGATTAGTTGTTACGCCATTCATCATTCCTATTGATTTTATTTTTTTAATTTCCTCTAAATTAGCTGTATCTAAAAAAAACTTCATAATTATTTTAATATTATTTATTCAAAAAATATATTAAAGTTATATTATTTTTTTTTCATGATAGATTAATAATTTTCTATTAAATAAAAATTTGTAATTTTATGTCTTATGGTAAAAAAATCTATGAATTTTGATCTTATAATTTTAGGAAGTGGATCTGCTGGATATGCTGCCTCTATACGTTCGGCTCAATTAGGAATGAAAACTGCTTTAATAGAAAAAGAATTTATTGGAGGATTTTATTTTAATTATGGATATATTTTTAAATATGTATTAAATAAAATAAAAATTTTTAAATTATTTAAAGAAAATCAGGATTTTTTATTAGGACTTGGAATAAATGATAATAAAATTAATATTGATTTTTCTAAAATATTCACAGATAGCAAAAATCTATCTAAAAAAATAAAAAAAAATATGTTTTTTTCTATAAAAAAACATAAAATAAATATTATACATGGAGATGCTAAGTTAAAAAAAGGTAAAAAAGTAGAAGTGATTAAAAGTAATAATGATATATTAGAATGTAGCTCTTCAAATATTATTATAGCAACTGGATCCAAACCTGATAATTTATATAATGGTGATAATTTTTTTAATTATAAGGAAGCAATTCAATTTAAAAAAAAACTTAAAGAAATAGTGATAATAGGAAGTAATTCAATTGCTATAGAATTTTCATTTTTTTATCATTATATGGGAACCAAAGTATTTATAATAGAAAATAATAATAATTTTTTTCCAGATGGAGATCATGAAATATCAAATTATTTAAGATCTTTTTTAAAAAAAATGGGGGTAGAAATTTATACATCATCTTTTGTAGAAAAAACTATAAAAAAAAATGATCGAATAATTATTCAAATTAATAATAAAAATAAAAAATTTTATATAGAAACAGATATAGTATTTTATTCTAATGGTATTATACCTAATATTGATTCAATTGGATTAGAAGATATAGGAATTCAAGTAGAAGATAAATTTATTGTAGTAAATGATAATTATCAAACTAATATACCTGGATATTATGCTATTGGAAATGTAATTAAAAGATCATTTTTATCATCTGTTGCTTCAAAAGAAGGTATTAATTGTGTTGAAAATATAGTAGGGGTCGATTCTCAAAAAATTGATTATAACAATATACCAAAATGTGTACATTCTTTTCCAGAAATAGCTTATATAGGGTATTCTGAGAAAGAATCTAAAAAAAGAGGATATCAAGTTAAAATATCTAAAGTTCCATTTAATTCAATTAATAATTTTTTTTTCAATGAAAAAATAGATGGATTTATAAAAGTAATTTTTGATTCTAAATACGATGAATGGTTAGGATGTCATATGATAGGGGAAAACGTAATAAATCTAATTACATCAGTTATGATTGCTAGGAAATTAGAAGCTACAGCTTACGAAATATTAAATGGAATATATCCTTATCCATCATTAAGTGAATTTATTCTTGAATCCGTTTCTATTGCATATAAAAAATCTATTTATTTATAATTATAATGTTACATTTTTATTTTTTAATTCTAATTAAATCAATTTTTTTAAATAATATCATTATATAAATATTTTATGATACATATTATATTATTTGGACCACCTGGTTGTGGAAAAGGTACTCAAGCTAGAATTATAAAAAAAAAATTTGGATACGCTCATTTATCTACCGGATTAATATTTAGACATCATATACGAAATCATACAACTTTAGGAAAAGTTGTTAATCGTTATGTAAATAATGGTAAATTAGTTCCTGATATAATTACTAAAAATATAGTTAATAAAGAGATAAAAAAACTTATTCATACTAAAGGAATTATTTATGATGGATATCCTAGAACTAAAGATCAAATTTTTTCATTAGAAATGATTTTAGAAAAACTTTCTATAGGAAAATTAAATATAATTTTCTTTTTTTTACTTAAAAAAAGTATAATAATTAATAGACTATTAAATAGAAGCAAAGTTAGTAATCGTAATGATGATAAAGATATTAAAATAGTTAAAAAAAGGATAGATGAATATGATAAAGAAACATCATCTATTTGGAAAAATAAAAAATGGAAAAAAATAATCACTAGATTAGAAGGAAATTCTTCTATTAAAGAGATTTCTTTTTTTATAGAAAAAAAAATAAATAAAATTTTATTGAAAAAAAATTTTTTTTATGAGTAATAATTTTATAGATTTTATAAAAATTTTTTGTAAAAGTGGAGACGGAGGAAGTGGAAATATACATTTTTGTAAAAAAAAAAATCTTTCAAAAAAAATACCTGATGGAGGAAATGGAGGAAATGGTGGAAATATTTTTATTCAGGGTAATTCTAATATTAATACATTTATTCATTTAAGATATAAGAAACATTGGATTGCAATGTCAGGAAAATCCGGAGGGAAAAATAAAAAAACGGGATTAAATGGTAAAGATTTATTAATAGAAGTACCATTGGGGACTATTATTAAAGATCATAATGAAAATATAATAGAAGAAATTAATCAAAATTTAAAAAAAATAATTTTATTTAAGGGAGGGTTAGGAGGTAAAGGTAGTGCTTTTTTTAAAAGAAAAAATTATAAATTTAATTTTTGTTCTAAAAATGGAAAAAAAACAAAAGGTAGATGGATATATCTGGAATTAAAATTTTTATCAGATGTAGGAATTATAGGGTTTCCTAATGTAGGAAAATCTACATTACTTTCTACAATAACAAAAGCAAAAACAAAGATAGGAAATTATTGTTTTACAAATAAAATTCCTTATATAGGTATTTTAAATTTTAATTTTCAATCGATTACAATAGCTGATATTCCAGGAATAATAGAAAATGCTTCAAATGGAAAGGGATTAGGTTATAATTTTTTAAGACATATAGAACGTAATTCTATTTTATTATTTTTAATTTTTTCAGAAAAGAAAAATGAAATAAAACAATATTTTATATTATTAAATGAACTAAAAAAATTTAATCCTAAATTATTAAATAAAAAAAGATTATTAGTAATGTCTAAATCTGATTTAATTGAAAATTATGATAAAAAAAGAATATTAAATGAATTTTTAAATATTAAAGAAAATATAATTTTTATATCTTATAAAAATAAAAATGAAATTAATAATTTAATAAATGAAATTGTTAATTTAAAAAAAAGAAGATAATTTTTTTATAACAATTTTTTTATCAATATTTAATTGACTATTTAATTTTTTTATACTAAACATATAATCTAAAAATATTTTTTCACAAAACATTCTTAATCCTCTTGCACCTAATTCCAATTGAAAAGTTTTTTCTGCAATAATATCTAATGCTTCATCTGTTATATTTAAATTTATTTTATCTAAATTGAATAATTTTTCATATTGTTTAATTAATGAATTTTTTGGATTAATTAATATCTTTTTTAATAAGTTTTTATCCAATGGATCTAAACGTATTATTATAGGAAATCTACCTATTAATTCCGGTATTAATCCAAATTTTTTTAGATCAGACGGCATTACGTTTTTTAAAAAATTATTTTTATTTATTTTTTTTTCAATTTTAAATCCTATATGATAAGAATTATTTCTTTCTTCAATAATTTTATTAATTCCATCAAAAGTCCCCCCAGCAATAAATAATATATTCTCAGTATTAATTGGTATCATTTTTTGATCCGGATGTTTTCTCCCACCTTGAGGTGGAACATGTACAGTAGTACCTTCTAAAATTTTCAATAAAGCTTGCTGTACTCCTTCTCCAGAAACGTCTCTAGTTATAGAAGGATTATTATTTTTTTTTGAAATTTTATCTATTTCATCTATAAATATAATTCCTTTTTCGGTGGAATTAATATTATAATTTGAAGATTGTAATAGTCTACTTAGAATAGATTCTACATCTTCTCCTACATATCCTGCTTCGGTTAGAGAAGTAGCATCAGCTATTGTAAAAGGGACATTTAATATTTTAGATATACTTTTTGCTAATAAAGTTTTTCCTGTTCCTGTATCTCCAATTAATAGTATATTAGATTTTTCTATTTCTATATTATTAGAATTATTATTGTTTTTATTAAAAAATAAATTATTTTTTATTCTTTTATAATGATTATAAACAGAAACAGATATTATTTTTTTTGTTATATCTTGTCCTATAATGTATTTATCTAAATATTGTTTAATGTTCTTAGGATTTATTAAATCTAATTCATTCTTAGTTTCTTTTATTTGTTTTATCTCATTATTTTTATTATGATGTATAATTGAGTAACTTTTTTCTATACAAGAATCACAAATTTGTGCTTTTATACCTGATATTAATATATCTATATCTTCTTTCTTTTTTCCACAAAATGTACATTTTAATGAATCATCCATAACATAAGAAATAAAATAATTCGTAACTATTTAAATTTAAAAAGGGGTAAGCTTTACTATATCACATCGCTACAAACCTTATTTACTCTTGCTATGTTCCCATCCTGGGAGATAATAGGGAGCAGATTGTATAGGACTTACCCCTAAATTTGGCAAATATAAAAAAAAAATTATAAATTCCTACGATAATTAAATAAATATTATTAGTTAGTTTTATGTAAAAAATAATGGAAACAAAGTATATTTTTATTACAGGTGGTGTGATTTCATCTTTAGGAAAAGGTGTAGTATCTGCTTCATTAGGGATGTTATTGAAATATAGAGGATATAGAGTTTCTATATTAAAACTAGATCCTTATCTTAATATAGATCCTGGAACGTTAAATCCCTATGAACATGGAGAATGTTTTGTTACTAAAGATGGATCAGAAACGGATATGGATCTCGGGCATTATGAAAGATTCTTGAATCAAGAAACAACAAAAGAAAATAATATTACATCGGGGTTAATTTATAAAACAGTTATAGATAATGAAAGAAAAGGAATTTATTTAGGAAAAACTGTTCAAGTTATTCCACATATTACTGACGAAATTAAAAGACGTATTAGAATTTTAGGAGATTCTAAAAATTATGATTTAATAATTACGGAAATAGGAGGTACAGTTGGTGACATAGAAATATTACCATATATTGAATCAGTAAGACAATTAAAATGGGAGTTAGGTGAGTTTAATGGGTTAATAATTCATTTAACTTTACTTCCATATAATAATGCCACTGGTGAAATTAAAACAAAACCAACACAACATTCAGTCAGAAATTTAATGGAAAATGGAGTACAAGTAGATATTATTGTTTGTAGAACAAAAAATAATATTTCTGATAAAATTAGAAATAAATTATCCTTATTTTGTAATATTAAAACTAATCACGTTATTGAATCAATTGATACAAAAATTATTTATGATATACCCTATTTATTACATTTACAAAAATTTGATCAAATAGTTTTAAAATATTTAAGATTAAAAAATTTTAATTTTTTAAAAAAAAAAAATTGCCATCATTTAATTGAATGGACCTCTTTTCTAAAAAAATATAAAAATCCTAAATTTAAAATTAAAATTGCATTAGTTGGAAAATATATTTTGTTACATGATTCTTATAAATCTATTATAGAATCATTAATTCATGCAGGAACAAAAAATAATATTAATATTAAAATAAAATGGATTTATTCTGATTTAATCAATAAAGAAAATATTGAATCGACTTTTAATCATGTATCAGGAATTTTAATAGCCCCAGGTTTTGGAAAAAGAGGAATAGAAGGAAAAATATTGGCAGCAAAATATGCTAGAGAAAAAAAAATACCATTTCTTGGAATATGTTTAGGAATGCAAATTTCTGCTGTAGAATTTGCAAGAAATGTTTTAGGAATAAAAGAAGCAGATACATGTGAATCAAATCCTAATACTAATCATCCTATCATAAATTTAATGGAAAAACAAAAAAATATTTTTTATAAAGGAGGAACAATGCGTTTAGGAAATTGGAGATGTATTTTATTAAAGGGATCTAAGTTATTTTCTATTTATGGAAAAAAAGAAATTTTAGAAAGACATCGTCATAGATATGAATTTAATAATAATTATTTTAATCATTTTTCTAAAGCGGGTATGAAACCTGTAGGATTAAACCCCGAAACTGGTTTAGTAGAAGCTTTAGAATTAAAAAATCATATATTTTTTATAGGCGTTCAATATCATCCAGAATATAAAAGTACAATAATTAATCCTCATCCATTATTTATTTCTTTTGTATTAACTTCTAAAAATAAAAAATATAAATCATTATAATAATTAATAATTGTTATATAATATGAAAGGAAAAAATACAGATTATAATTTTATAATAGGATTATTTCTTATTATTATAGTTTTGCTAACTTTTTCATTTTTTATTGAAGAAAAATCTTTTTTTCAAGAAAAAAAAATTGAACATAATCTTAACTATAAAAAACAATATAATTTTTTTGAAAAAAAGAAATTAAAAGAACAATTTTTTATATTAGAAAATGAAGTGTTAAAATTAAAAATATCTAATATAGGAGGTACTATCAATGAAGTTTTTTTAAAAAAATATAAATCTTATGATCCAATTCAATCTTATCATAAAAGAAATCTTTTTTTAGTAAAAAATTATAGTTTATTTTATAAAATGAATTTTTATGATAAAAAAAATGGGAGTAAAATTGATACAGGTAATATTTTATTTAAGCCTATTTTATTTAAAAAGGATAAAAAATTTACAACACTTATTTTAATGTATAAAAATTTAAATAATAATAATAGGGAAAAAGGAAATTTATATTATATATATAAAATAGGAACAAAAAAACAATATGATTTAAATTTTTCTGTAAAAACAGAAAAATTTAAATTAAATAATACTGTATTCATAAATTTAGAACAAAATATTTTTCCATTGGAAAAAGATAAAAATTGGGAAAATTCTTATACACAATTATATTATTATTCTCATGATTTAGATAAAAATAAATTAGAATACTTATCCGAGAAAAATTCGGAAAATAGAAATATTAATAATATTAAATGGTTTGCTTGTAAACAACAATTTTTTACAACTATTTTTCATCCAAAAAATGAATTGAAAAATGTACATGTTTATTCTAAAAACTTTAATTCTAATAAATTTTTGAAAATGATTCGTATTAATACTTATTTAAATCCAAATAAAAGAAAAGAATTAAATTTTTTTACACGTTTTTATTTTGGTCCATTAGATTTTAGTTTATTAAGAACATATAATAATAATTATGAAGATATAATTCCATTTGGATGGGGGTTTTTGAAATTGATTAATAAATATTTTTTTTTACCAATATTTAAATTATTGGAAAATACTAATTTAAATTATGGAATAATAATAATTCTCATGACTATAGTAGTAAAATTAATATTATACCCGATTACATATAATCAATATAAATTAAGTGTTACTATGAAATTAATTCGTCCTTATATAGAAAAGATTAATAAAAAATTTGGAAATAAAAATATAATAGAAAAACAAAAATCTATAATTAGTTTATATAAAAAAGTTGGTATTAATCCTATGTCTGGATGTTTATCTGCAATTTTTCAAATCCCAATTTTTTATTCATTATTTAAATTTTTTCCTACCTTGATTAATCTTAGAGGTAAATCATTTTTATGGGTTGAAGATTTAACATCATATGATTCTATATTAGAATTACCATTTTTTATTCCATTTTATGGAAATCATATAAGTTTACTTACTTTATTATATTCTATAGCTTTATTGATTTATACAAAATTAAGTAATGATGGAAAAAACACTATGAGTAATAGTGATAATTACTTATCATCTAATAATATGGATATTATGTTATACTTAATGCCATTTGTTATGTTATTATTTATAAATAGTTATGCATCTGCTTTATCTTTATATTATTTCATTTCTAATATTATTAATATTGGATTCTTTTTTATAATTAAAAAATTTTTTTTAGATGAAAAAAAAATATTATTAAAAATAAAAAAGATAAATAATAATTAGTTTTTTATAAAAAATTTTATTTCTTTTTGATAAAAAGATTTTAATTTTCCATTAACTTCTATTAAAAGAAATCCTTTTTTATCAATAGATTTTATAACTCCACAAAAAGAAATTTTTTCTTTAAAAGAAAAAAAATTTGACATTTTATCTTTTAAATATAGATAATGAATATAATACTGTTTTATAATATTTTTTCCATTTGTTATAAACAATAAATATTCTTTTTGGATAAAAAATGTAATATTATAAAGTATATGATTTATATCAAAATTTATATTATTAAATATATTCTTTAAAGAAGTTGAATTCCAATTTTTATTAAATTTTTTTTGTTTTATATTTATTCCTATTCCAACTATGGATATATATATTTTTTTAGATATAAAATTATTTTCAATTAAAATCCCTCCTATCTTTTTATTATTTATTATGATATCATTAGGCCATTTAATCCATACTGGATAATTTAATTTTTTTGATAAAAATTTATGAATAGCATTACTTATAATAATATTTATTATATATGAATCATATATTTTTTTTGGTTTAAAAATTAGACTAAATGTTAAATTTTTTCCATATTCTGAAAACCAATTACCTGATTGTCCTTTCCCATTAGTTTGATATTCAGATTTAATAATTATCCAATTTTTAAAATAAAAAAGTATTTGATCAAGATATTTTTTAGAAAATTTATTAGTAGATTTAGTCTCTTTTAAAAAGAATACATTTATTGGCCAAATAAATTTTATTTGCATTAGTAAATTTATTTTTTTTTAAAATGAAAATATTATTTTTAATAAAAAAATTTTTATTTTGTTACTAAAAAAAATTGTAAAAGGAATTCAATTAGTTAAAGGAGAAAATATTTCTATTATTGATTTAAAATATAAAAATAACTTTATATGTGATTATTTTGTTGTTTGTAATGGTAATTCTAGAAATCAAGTTCATGCAATTTCTCAATCTGTAGAAAAAATTATAAAAAACGAGTTAGAAACTAAGCCATGGCATATAGAAGGATTGAGAAATAAAGAGTGGATTTTGGTTGATTATATTACTATTGTGGTACATATTTTTATAGAAAAAAAAAGATATTACTATGATATAGAAAATCTTTGGAAATAGAAAATATGTTTGTTTTCACAAAAACAATATATTTTCTTTTATATTAAATATTAAATGGAGAAATTTGTTATATGATAAGTAAAAAAAATAGAAATAATTTTTTCTGGATTTATATTGCAATATTTATTATATTTTTAGGTATTTTTTTTCTAAAATCTTCTTTCTCTAATCCAAAAAAAATAGATCAGGATACATTTTTTAATATTCTTTCAAAAGGAAAAATAGATAGAATTATTGTAAAACATAAAGAAATTGTAAATGTTTATTTAAAAAAAGATTTAATTAATAAATATCAATATGATAATCCCATTGAAAGTATCAATAATAATGAAAAAAATTTTGTTGTACAAAAAAATTCATTACAATATGAGTTTGAAATAGGAGATTTACAATTATTTCAAAATAAATTTGAAGAATATAAAAAAAAATACAATTTAGATACTATTATTGATTTCAAAAATCAACAAGATTATACTATAACAAAATTTTTTTTTGATTATGGAATATTTTTTATATTATTGATATTATTCTGGATTTTTTTATTTAGAAGAATAAGTACTACAGGAGGTGGTCCAGGTGGACAAATATTTAATATTGGAAAATCAAAAGCTAAATTATTTGATGAAAACGATAATGTTAAAATTACATTTAAAGACGTAGCTGGATTGGAAGGAGCTAAGGAAGAAGTTGAGGAAATAGTGGAATTTTTAAAAAATCCAAATAAGTATACAAAATTAGGAGGAAAAATACCTAAAGGAGCTTTATTAATAGGTCCTCCAGGAACAGGAAAAACTTTATTAGCAAAAGCAGTAGCTGGAGAAGCAAAAGTCCCATTTTTTTCATTATCTGGATCAGATTTTGTAGAAATGTTTGTTGGTGTAGGCGCGTCTAGAGTAAGAGATTTATTTGATAAAGCAAAAGAGAAATCTCCATGTATAATATTTATAGATGAAATAGATGCAATAGGTAGAGCACGGGGAAAAAGTAGTATAGCGGGTTCAAATGATGAAAGAGAAAACACATTAAATCAATTATTAACAGAAATGGATGGGTTTGGAACAAATACTAATGTAATTGTATTAGCAGCGACTAATCGATCCGATATTTTAGATAAAGCCTTATTACGACCAGGTCGTTTTGATAGAACTATTATAGTTGATCCTCCAGAATTAAATGAAAGAAAAGAAATATTTTATGTCCATTTAAAAAAATTAGTTTTATCTAAAAATGTAGACATAGATTTTTTAGCAAGGCAAACCCCTGGATTTAGTGGTGCTGATATAGCAAATGTTTGTAACGAATCTGCACTTATTGCTGCTAGAAAAAATGGAGAATCAATAGTTCATAAAGATTTTTTAGAAGCAATTGATCGAATAATAGGTGGATTAGAAAAAAAAAATAAAATAATAAAACCTAACGAAAAAAAAAGAATTGCTTATCATGAATCGGGTCATGCAATAATAAGTTGGTTATTAGAACATGCAGCACCTCTAGTTAAAGTTACTATAATACCTAGAGGAAAATCATTAGGATCTGCATGGTATTTACCAGAAGAACGTCAGTTAACTACTCCTGAACAAATGAAAGATGAAATATGTTCTCTATTAGCTGGAAGATCAGCAGAAAAAATTGCTTTTAACTCTATTTCAACTGGGGCTTTAAATGATTTAGAAAGAGTAACAAAACAAGCACAATCTATGGTTGCTATTTTTGGATTAAATGAAAAAATTGGAAATATATCTTATTATGATTCTACAGGACAAAATGAATTTAATTTTTCAAAACCTTATAGTGAAAAAACTGCTCAAATTATAGATGAGGAAATATCTAAAATTATTAAAGAACAATATAAAAGAGCTATAGATATATTAAAAATTAACGAAAAAAAATTAGATATGTTAGCAAATAAACTTTTAGAAAAAGAAGTTTTATTTAGAGAAGATTTAAAAAAAATCTTTGGAGAAAGACCATTTCCTGATGAAATAGATGATTTATTAAGAAAAAAAAAATTTAATTTTCCTACAACATTGAATAATAATTAAGTAAGGTATTTTTATGATAAAAAAAAAAAATTTAGATTTCTTAATAAGAATTTTTTCAGGTATCATCCATATAATTATAATTATTTTTTCTATAGAAAAAGGAGATAAATTATTTAGAATTATGATGATGTTATTTTCATTTATTTGTTTAACTGAATTTCTAATGATATCGAATACAAAAATTTTCTTAAAAAAACTAGTATTTTTACTGTTTCTTATAATTATTATTGTAGATATTTTTTTTGTAAAAAATGGATTAATTTTATATATAATGGGTTTTTTCTATTATTTTTTATTTTTTTCCATTATACAGTTATTCAATAAATCTTCTTATGAAGAAAAAATGATAAATATTAAAAATATATTATTTGGATTAACATATATTGTAGTTCCTTTTTTTATATCATGTTATATATATTCATTATATGGAAAAAAAATGATATTAGGAATATTTATTTTAATATGGATAAATGATTCATTATCTTACGTAGTTGGTAAAAAATGGGGAAAAAATAAAATATCTATATCTATATCCCCAAAAAAATCTATAGAGGGGTGTTTTGGAGGATTATTATTTTGTATAATAATAGGAATTGTATTATCCAAAATATGGGAAGAAAAATATTGGTTATTCTTTTCGTTTATAATATCAATATTTGGGACTATTGGCGATCTTATAGAATCAACTATAAAAAGATCTTATGGAGTAAAAAATTCTGGTATTTGGTTTCCAGGACACGGAGGATTTTTTGATAGATTAGATAGTTTTATTTTCGTTATTCCAATAATATTTGTAACATTACTTGGTTTTTATCATTTTTTTCAATTATGATACACAAAGAAGGTAAATCTTTTTTACTATATACAATAATTTTTTTGTTAATTATATCGATAATAACTTTTTTTTTATTACCAAAAATTTATTTTATTACTACCTTGTTTTTTTTATCCATTATTTATTCATTTTTTCTATTTTTTTTTAGAAATCCTACAAGATATTTTTTGAATAAAATTGAAAAAAATGTTTTAGTATCCCCTGCTGATGGAAAAATATTAACAATAAAAAAAATTTTTGAAAATGAATATTTAAAAACAAAGTGTATAAAAATCTCTATTTTTATGTCACCATTTGATTTACATGTAAATAGATATCCAATTTCTGGTAAAATTATTTATGTAAAATATCATCCTGGAAAACATTTAATTGCTTGGTTAAAAAAATCTTCATTAAAAAATGAACATACTACTGTAGTAATACAAACAATAAATGAAAAAAAAATTTTGTTAAGACAAATAGCCGGTTTTATAGCAAGACGTATTGTATGTTATGCTAAAGAAAAATCTATAGTAAATAAAAGAGATGATCTTGGATTTATTAAATTTGGATCTAGAGTAGATATTTTTGTTCCTATTGATTCCAAAATATTAGTAAAAAAGGGAGAAAAAGTTATAGGAGGAATTACTGACATATCTATTCTTCCAAAATAAAACTCCCTTTATTAATTATTGTTTATTTTACTTCTTCATAATCAACATCTTGTACATTTTCTCCATTTTTTTTATTATTTTTTTTATTATCATTATTTTTTTCTTCTTTAGATTTATTAGGATTATTAATATCTTGTAATGATTTACTCCAAAGTTCGTTAAGTTTTTTTATAGAATTATCAACAGCATTTAAATTCTTTTTTTGATAAAATTCTTTTAATTCTTTCATAGAATTTTCTATTTTTTTTCTATTATTTTCTGATAATTTTTTACCATAATCTTTTAATTGTTTTTCAAATTGAAAAATTTGATTATCTATTAAATTTAATTTATCTATTTTTTTCTTAATAGTTTCATCATTTTTTTCATTTTCTTTAGCTTCCTTTTTCATTCTTTCAATTTCATCTTGGTTTAATCCAGAAGATGTCTCTATTCGAATAGATTGTTCTTTTCCAGTTCCTTTATTTTTAGCTGATACATTAAGTATTCCGTTAGCATCTATATCAAATGTTACTTCTATTTGTGGTACACCCCTAGGTGATGGAGGTATATCTACTAAATCAAATCTTCCTATTTCCTTATTATCTTTAAACATTGATCTTTCTCCTTGTCCAACTCTTATAGTTACTGCAGGTTGATTATCTGATGCTGTTGAAAATATTTCTGATTTTTTTGTTGGTATAGTAGTATTAGATTCAATTAATTTAGTAAAAACTCCTCCTAAAGTTTCTATTCCTAAAGATAAAGGTGTTACATCCAGTAATAATACATCTTGTACGTCTCCAGTTAAAACTCCTCCTTGTATCGCTGCTCCTATGGCTACTACTTCATCTGGATTAACTCCTTTTGATGGTTTGATACCAAAAAAATTTTCTACTTCTTTTTGAACTTTTGGTATACGAGTAGATCCTCCAACTAAAATCACTTCATTAATATTTTTAGTAGATAAATTTGCATCTTTTAGTGCTTTTGAACAAGGACTTATTGATCTTCTAATTAAAGAATCAGAAAGATGTTCAAATTTAGATCTTGTCAAAGTTACAACTAAATGTTTTGGACCGGATTCTGTAGCTGTTATATAAGGTAGATTAATTTCTGTTTGACTAGATGAAGATAATTCTATTTTTGCTTTTTCAGAAGCTTCTTTTAAACGTTGTAAAGCCATTGGATCTTTTCTTAAGTCTAATCCTTCTTTAGATTTAAAAGTATTTGCAAGATAATCTATAATTACTTGATCAAAATTGTCTCCTCCTAAATGAGTATCACCATTAGTAGAAAGTACTTCAAATACTCCATCTCCTAATTCTAAAATAGACACATCAAAAGTACCACCTCCTAAATCATATACTACAATTTTTTTATTTTGATTACTTTTATCTAATCCATATGCTAAAGCAGCAGCAGTAGGTTCATTTATAATTCTTTCTACTTTAAGACCAGCAATTTCTCCAGATTCTTTTGTTGCTTGTCTTTGTGCATCATTAAAATAAGCAGGTACAGTAATTACTGCTTTTTTAATTTCTTGTCCTAAATAATCTTCTGCAGTTTTTTTCATTTTTTGTAAAATCATTGCAGAAATTTCTTGAGGTGCGTATAATCTATTATCTATACTAACACGAGGTGTATTATTTCCACCTTTTATTACTTTGTAAGGTATATGTTTTAATTCCTCAGATATTTCTGAATATGTTCTTCCCATAAACCTTTTAATAGAAAAAATAGTTTTTTTAGGATTAGTAACAGCTTGTCTTTTTGCTGGATCCCCTATTTTTCTTTCCCCACCTTTTACAAATGCAACTACAGATGGAGTTGTTCTTTTTCCTTCAGAATTTTGAATAACATTAGGATCATTAACTTCCATTACTGCTACACAAGAATTTGTAGTTCCTAAATCTATACCTATAATTTTACTCATTTTTATATTTTATTCATAAATAGTCATTAAAACAATTCCTCAATCATTATGCCATAGTGAAAATAAAACCATATATCAATAAATAAATCATAATATATGACAATAAAAATCAATAAAAAAAATGACTTTTTGTCATAAAAAAAAATTATCTTTAAAATATTGTTATATTTAATTTTTTATATTATGGATTCATTAAGTTTTAAAACCATTTCGGTAAAAAAAAATTTGATAAATAAATCATGGATTATGATAGATGCATCTAATCAAATTTTAGGTAGATTATCATCAAAAATTGTACATATTATTATGGGTAAGCATAAATCTTTTTTTTCTCCACATATGGATTGTGGTGACTATGTAATAGTGCTCAATTCTAACAAAATTAAACTTAGTGGAAATAAATGGAATAATAAAAAATATATTCGTTATACTGGTTATCCAGGAGGTAAAAAAATAATCTTTGCTAAAGATTTATTTTATAAAGATTCAAGAATATTGATATATAAATCAGTAGAAAGAATGCTACCAAAAAATCGCTTATCAAGAAAAATATTTAAAAAAAATCTTTATGTATATCATGATGAAAAACATAATCATAAAGCTCAAAATCCTATTCTAATAAAATAAAATTAAAAAAATGATATATCATACGATAGGAAGAAGAAAAAGATCTACTGCAAGAATTTATATTAGCACAGAAGGAAATGGATTAATTACTGTTAATTCTAAAACATTGGAAAATTATTTTCCAAAATATATTCGTTATAAAATATTCTATCCAATAGAATTATTAAATATTAAAAATCAATTTAATATAATTATCAGAGTATCTGGAGGTGGTGTTAATGGACAAATAGAAGCAATTAGATTAGCTATTTCTCGTGCAATGTGTAAAATTAATTCAAAAAATAAAATAATATTAAAAAGTGAAGGATTACTTACTCGTGATTCTAGAGAAGTAGAAAGAAAAAAATTTGGACAAAAAAAAGCAAGAAAAAAATATCAATTTTCAAAACGTTGAATTAAATTATATATAAAAATATGGAAATTAATACTCAAGATTTATTAAAGGCTGGAGTCCATTTTGGACATATTACAAAAAGGTGGAATCCTAATATGAGATCTTTTATTTTTATGAAAAGAGGAGGAATACATATAATAGATTTATCAAAAACCATAATAAAATTAAAAGAAGCATGTAATGGAATATACAGAATAATAAAAAGTGGAAAAAAAGTATTATTTGTAGGAACAAAGCCTCAAGCTAAGGAAAAAATATTTTTTTATTCCAAAAAAATAAATATGCCATGTATTACAGAAAGGTGGTTAGGAGGATTATTAACTAATTTTAGTACTATTCGTAAGTCAATAAAGAAAATGAATAGTATTGAAAAAATGAAAAAAAATGGGACTTTTAACACATTGTCTAAAAAGGAAAGATTATTAATTGATAGATTATATAACAAATTATATAAAAATTTAGGAACTATATCTAATATGAATCATATTCCAAGTGGAATATTTATTGTAGATCCAAATGAAGAAAAAATAGCATTGACAGAGGCAAAAAGATTGAGAATTCCTATATTCGCTATGGTAGATACAAATACTAATCCTAATAATATTAATCATCCTATTCCATCTAATGATGATTCTTCTAAATCTATTAACTTAATATTGAAGTTTATAACAGAATATATAATTTGTAAAAAAAAGTGTAAATAATATATATTCCATAAAAAAAATAACATAACAATATCTATATGACATGAAAATAACAATTTCTAAAATTAATGAATTAAGAAAATTAACTGGGATAGGAATAATGGAATGTAAAAAAGCTTTAACAAAATCTAATGGAAATATAAAACAGGCTATTTTTTTTTTAAAAAAAATAGGAAATAAAATATCTATTAATCTTACTAAAAATAAGATGAATGAAGGAGCTTTAGTTTCTTCTGTAAAAAACGATAATTCTTTTGGAACTATTATAGGTATTAGTTGTGAAACTGATTTTTTATCCAGAAATAAAGATTTTTTAAATTTTCTTTTTGATCTTTCAAAAAAATCTTTATCATATCATTCTAAAATTGATTTTATTAACAGTAGATATGATAATAAAGAAACTATAAATGAAGTAATTAATTATAAAATAGGAATTTTTAAAGAAAGAATAGAAATAAAAATATTTGAAATAATAAAGGCACCATATGTAATACATTATACTCATAATCATAAAATATCTGCATTGGTTGGATTTTCAAAAAAAATAGATAAATCTATAGCAAAAAATATAGCTATGCATGTTGTTGCTATGAATCCAATATCTATATCAGAAAATGATTTTCCAGAAAAAATATTAAATGAAGAAAAAAATATTATTAAACAACAAGTAGAAAATGAAAAGAAACCACATAAAATTTTACAAAAAATAATTTGTGGGAGAATTAATAAATTAATATTGAATAATACACTTCTTAATCAATTATTTATAAAAGATAATAAAATAACAATAAATGAATACATAAAAAAATATGAAAACAATTTAAAAATTTTATCTTTTAAAAGATTAATTATATAAATAATTGATAATTTTTATATTTTATAATGAAAAAATTAATGTTGATAATTTTAGATGGATGGGGAGTAACATCGATCGAAAATCAATCTGTTTCTGCAATAGCTAAAGCATATACTCCATTTATAGATTTTTGTATTAAAAATTATCCAAATAGTAAATTAAATGCATCTGGAAAATATGTAGGATTACCTAATAAACAAGTGGGGAATTCTGAAGTTGGACATATCAATATAGGTTCTGGAAGAAGAGTTATTCAAAGTTTAAAAAAAATTAATATATCTATAAAAAATGGATTTTTTACCAAAAAAATAAATAATATATTCAAAAATATTTCTTATAATAAAAAAATTCATTTTATTGGGCTTCTTTCAGATGGGGGAGTTCATTCTCATATAAATCATTTATTATATTTACTTAAAATATTTCATGAAAATAATTTAAAAAATGTATTTATTCATGCATTTATGGATGGTAGAGATACTTCTCCATATAACGGAATTCATTATATAAAAAAATTATTAACTATAACTAATAAATATGTTGGACAATTATCATCTGTTATTGGAAGATTTTATGCAATGGATAGAAATTTAAAATGGGATAGAACAAAAATAGCATATGATGCTATGGTAAATTCTAAAGGAACTTATACTAATAATATTATAAATTCTATAGAAAATTTTTATAAGATGAAAAAAACGGATGAATTTTTATCTCCATTAATAATGATAGATAAAAATAATCAACCTATTTCAAAAATAGAAAATGGAGATATTGTCTTTTGTTTTAATTATCGTTCAGATAGATCTAGACAGATAACAGAATTATTAACAAATAATAATTTCGAAATAAAAAATTATAATAATATTAATCTTTCGCATTACATAACAATGACATCTTTTAATGAAAAATATAAAAATATTATTTCAATTTTTGAAAAAGAAAATTTATCAAATACGCTAGGAGAAATTTTATCAAAAGAAGGGAAAAAACAAATTCGTATAGCAGAAACAGAAAAATATCCTCATATTACTTTCTTTTTTTCTGGTGGAAGAGAAAAACCGTTTGATAAAGAAGTAAGAATTTTATGTCCATCACCAAATGTAAAAACTTACGATATTAAACCTGAAATGAGTGCAATAAAAATCGTAAAAAAAATTATTCCAAAAATAAAAAAAAAAGAATTTGATTTTATTTGTATAAATTTTGCAAATCCAGATATGGTTGGACATACAGGAAATATGATTCAAACTATAAAAGCATGTGAAATTGTTGATAAATGTGTTAAAGAATGTTCAAATGTAGCATTACATAATATGTATACAGTTATTATTGTAGGAGATCATGGTAATGCAGATTATATGATTAATACAAATGGTAGTTTAAATACATCTCATAGTAATTCTTTGGTACCATTTATTTTATTAGATAATAATATAAAAAAGAATAATATTATTTTAAATAAAAATAGTTCATTATGTGATATTGCACCAACTATTTTAAATCTAATGAAACTACCTGTTCCTGATGATATGAATGGATTTTCTATTATTAATAGAAATAACAATAATTAATTTTATGAATATTTTGATAAAAACTATTGAAGAAATAATATTAATAAAAAAAAGTGCATTTTTAGCATCTAAAACTTTAGGTATGTTGGCAAAGGAAATAAAACCCGGAATTAATACTATTTATTTAGATAAACTAGCAAAAAACTTTATTATTGATCATGGAGGAAAACCAGCTTTTTTAGGGTTATATAACTATCCAAATACATTATGTGTATCTCCAAATTACCAAGTAGTACATGGGGTACCCAATAAAAATGTATTATTAAATGGCGATATTTTATCTGTAGATTGTGGTGTATATATGAATGGGTTTTATGGAGAACACGCTTATACTTTTGAAGTTGGAAATATATCAAAAAAAAATAGAAAATTTTTATCTTGTTCTAAAAAATCTCTTTATATTGGGATTTCCCAATGTATTTCTGGAAATAAAATAGGTGATATAGGATTTTCTATTCAATCTTTTATAGAAAAAAATGGATTTACTATAGTAAAGGATTTAGTAGGTCATGGAATAGGAAAAAAAATGCACGAAGATCCTCAAATTCCTAATTTTGGAAAAAAAGGAGAAGGAATTGAATTAAAAAATGGATTTGTATTGTCAATCGAACCTATGGTGAATTTAGGAAAATCTGATATAATCTTTCACAAAGACGGTTGGACTATTACTACCTTAGATAAAAAAAATTCATCTCATTATGAACATAATATAGCAATTATAGATGGTAAACCTTGTCTTCTATCTACTTTTAGTTATATTTATGATGAACTTAATATTTTCTCGGATGAGGAGAAACCATTTCAAAATAAAAAAATTAAATTTTAAATTTATTATGCCTACTATACAACAACTAATTAGAAAAGGTAGAATTTCTAATTCAAAAAAAAGAAAATCCATTGCTTTAGAATTTTGTCCTCAAAAAAAAGGAGTATGTACTAGAGTTTATACTACTACTCCAAAAAAACCTAATTCTGCAATGAGAAAAGTAGCAAGAGTACGATTCACAAATGGTAAGGAAGTCATTAGTTACATAACAGGAGAAGGACATAATCTTCAAGAACATTCTATTGTATTAGTGAAAGGAGGACGTGTAAAAGATTTACCTGGTGTAAAATATAAAATAATAAGAGGAGCAAGAGATACTGCCGGGGTTAATGGAAGAAAAAGAAGTAGAAGTAAATATGGAACAAAAATGAAAAAAAAATGAGAAAAATTAAAAGAAGAATAAAAATTTATATACCTGATCCAAAATTTAATGATATTCTTATAACACGTTTTGTAAATCATATAATGAAGAATGGAAAAAAAAGTTTAGCATATAAAATATTTTATAATGCAATGAAAAAAATTGATTTAATTAAAAAAAATGAAAAAAAATCTTCGGTAGAAATATGGAAAGAAAGTTTAAAAAATGTTACTCCACATGTAGAAGTAAGAAGTCGTAGAATGGGGGGGTCAAATATTCAAATACCAGTCCCAATTTCTTCTAGTAGTAAAATTACAAAAGCTATGAAATTATTAGTGACTTGTGCATCAATAAGAAATGAAAAAACCATGGCTAATAAATTAGCATTTGAAATATGGGATGCTTTTAATGAACAAGGTGAATCTATAAAAAGAAAAGAAAATATACATAAAATGGCTGAAGCTAATAAAGCATTTTCACATTTTAGATTCTGATTTCTATGAAAAAAATAGAATATAATAGAAATATAGGTATTGTTGCACATATTGATGCAGGTAAAACTACCACAACGGAAAGAATATTATTTTATACAGGAATTAATCATAAAATAGGAGAAGTCCATGATGGTGCAGCTACTATGGATTGGATGTTACAAGAGCAAGAACGAGGGATAACAATAACTTCTGCTGCTACACGTTGTGAATGGATTTATAATAATGAAAAATATTATATTAATATAATAGATACACCTGGACATGTTGATTTTACTGTGGAAGTTGAAAGATCGATGAGAGTTTTAGATGGGATGGTTGTATTATTTAGTGCAGTTGATGGAGTTGAACCTCAATCGGAAACAGTATGGAGACAAGCTGATAAATATGAAATACCTAGAATAGCTTTTGTTAATAAAATGGATAGACAAGGAGCTAATTTTTTAGATGTTTGTATTCAAATAAAAAAAATTTTAGGGGCTAATTCAGTACCTATACAAATACCTATTGGTTCTGGAGATAATTTTAAGGGTGTAGTAGATTTAATTTCTAATCAAGCTATAATATGGAAAGATAAAGATTATGGAATGACATATGAAATAACATCTATTCCAGATAACATGAAAAATATAACTAAAAAATATAAAAATAATATTATTGAAATTTTATCTGAATTTGATGATAAAATAATGGAAAAATTTTTATATGGTAAATCTTCTATATCAGAAAATGAGATTATTGAATCTTTACGTAAAAATACAATTGAAATGAAAATTATACCAATATTATGTGGCGCTGCTTTTAAAAATAAAGGGGTTCAATCTATGTTGGATGCTATTTGTAAATTTTTACCTTCACCAATTGATATGAAAGATATTATAGGAATTCATCCAATTAATAAAGATAAAATATATAGAAAACCAGATGAAAATAATCCATTTTCTGCATTAGCGTTCAAAATATCTACAGATCCATTTGTAGGACGATTAGCTTTTTTTAGAGTATATTCTGGTAAAATAAATCCTGGTTCTTATAGTTTTAATTCTAGATCTGGAAATAAAGAAAGAATATCTAGAATATATCAGATGCATGCTAATAAACAAAATCCAGTTCAGGAAGTAAAAGCTGGAGATATTGCTGCAATAGTTGGATTTAAAGATATTAAAACTGGAGATACTCTGTGTGATGAAAAAAATCCAATTTTATTAGAAAAAATATTTTTTCCTGATCCTGTAATTGGTTTAGCTATTGAACCTAAATATAAATCAGATATTGATAAAATGAGTATAGCATTATCTAAATTAATGGAAGAAGATCCAACATTTCAAGTTAGAACTGACGAATATACTGGTCAAACCATTATATCTGGAATGGGGGAATTACATCTAGAAATAATTATAGATAGAATGAAAAGAGAATTTCACGTTGAAGTTAATCAAGGAAAACCTCAAGTTGAGTATAAAGAATCATTAACAAAATGTATAGAACATAGAGAAATTTATAAAAAACAAACTGGAGGTAGAGGAAAATTTGCTGATATTTTACTTAAAATAGAACCAGGTGAATCAGGAAAACCTGGTTTAACTTTTATTAGTAAGATAAAAGGAGGAAATATTCCTAAAGAATATATTCCATCTATAGAAAAGGGATGTAAAGAAATGATGAAAAATGGACCTTTATGTGGTTATGAAATAGATAGCGCAAAAGTTACTATATTAGATGGTTCTTATCATTCTGTTGATTCTGATCAATTATCTTTTGAATTAGCGGGGAAATTTGCTTTTAGATCCGCATCAAAAAAAGCTAATCCCGTTTTATTAGAACCTATAATGAAATTAGAAGTAATTATACCTGAGGAAAATATGGGGGATGTTATAGGTGATTTAAATAAAAGAAGAGGGGTTATACAAAATATGGGGGATAAGAAAAATATTAAAATAATTAATGTGATGGTTCCATTATCTGAAATGTTTGGTTATGTGACTTCATTACGTACACTTACCTCTGGTAGGGGTACATCTACAATGGAATTTTCTCATTATTATGTTGTTTCTGATTCAATTATGAATAATATTTTAACAAAAAAAAGTGACAAAAATGAAAAAAAATAAAACATTTTATTATGGGATACAATATTAAGATAAAATTAAAATCTTATGATTATAATTTATTGGACAAATCTGCCGAAAAAATTGTTAATTCAGTAATTCCAACTGGAGTTGTATTAAATGGTCCAGTACCATTACCAACGGAAAAAAAAACATATACTATATTAAGATCTCCACATGCAAATAAAAAATCTAGAGAACAATTTTTTTTACCTACGCATAAAAGACTTTTACAAATAAATAATGCATCGTCAAAAACGGTAGATGCATTAATGAAATTGGAATTACCTAGTGGAGTAGAAGCAGAAATAAAAGTATAATGAAAACAATTGGATTGATAGGAAAAAACATGGGAATGACAAATATTTATTTAGATAATGGAATTAATGTACCTTGTACTATAATTCATGTCAATCCTTGTTATATAATTCAAATAAAAACAATAAAAAATGATGGATATTCATCAATTCAAATAGGAACTGATGAAAAAAATGAAAGAACAACTAATAAACCTTTATTAGGACATTTTAAAAAAATTGGATTATCTCCTAAGAAAAAACTGGTAGAATTTAGAGGTGATTTTGATGAATTATCCTATAAAGTAGGACAATTAATTAATATTAATATATTTCAAGTAGGAGATTTTGTGGATGTAGTTGGAGTTTCTAAAGGAAAGGGGTTTCAAGGTGTAGTAAAAAGACATAATTTCTCTGGAGTAGGAGAAAGGAGTCATGGACAACATAATCGTTTAAGATCTCCTGGATCAATAGGGGCTGGATCAACTCCATCTAGGGTTTTTAAAGGAAAAAAAATGGCTGGTAGAATGGGGAATAGTAGAATTACCATTAAAAATATTAAAATATTGAAATTAGATACCGATCCAGGTTTATTAATTTTAAGAGGATCAGTTCCAGGTAATAAAAATTCATATTTAACAATTAAAAAGAAAGTATGGAACTAAATATACTAGATTTTGAAGGAAATTTTACAAAAAAAAAAATAAATTTTAATAATAAAAATTTTTTTAAAAAAAATTATGATCATTCTGTTTATTTAGAAATAAAAAGATATTTATTTTCTCAACGTCAAGGTACACATAAATCTAAAGAAAAAAGTGAATTATCTGGTAGTAATAGAAAATTACATAGACAGAAAGGTACTGGAGGATCTAGAAAAGGAGATATAAAAAACCCAATTTTTAGGGGGGGGGGTAGAATTTTTGGTCCTAAACCTAGAAAATATTCAATAAAAGTTAATAAAAAAGTTAAAAATATAGCAAAAAAATACGTTATAGAACATAAATTATTAAAAAATGAAATTAAAATTGTTAAAAATATAAAATTGAAAAAACCTAAGACTAAAATTGTATTAAAATTATTAAATTCTATAGGATTTTTTAAAGAAAAAGTTTTAATAATAAATGAAAAATTCGATAAAAATTTATATTTATCATTTAGAAATATAAAAAGATGTAATATAATTAATATTAATGATGTTACTTGTTTTTATTTATTGAATTGTTCATATATTATATTATTTGAAAATTCTGTAAATAAATTTCAAAAATTATTTTTTGATGTTAAAAAATAAATATATTTATGATTATTATAAAATCTGCTATAACTAAAAAATCATTAATAAATGAAAAAAATAATTTTTATACATTTATTGTAAATAAAAAATATAATAAAAAACAAATAAAAAAAGAAATTTTTAATTTATTTGGATTTAATGTCATTGAAGTAAATACTATGATTTATCCTAAAAAAGATAAATCTAAATTTTCAAAAAAGGGTTTTTTAAAAGGACAAATGGATCGTTTCAAGAAAGTTATTATAAAATTTGATAAAAATAGTAAAATCATTTTTAATCAATCATCTATTAACAAAGAAACTACTATCAATAAAGAAACTACTATCAATAAAGAAACTACTATCAATAAAGAAACTACTATCAATAAAGAAACTACTATCAATAAAGAAACTACTATCAATAAAGAAACTACAAGTGATAAAAATAATTCCAATGGCAACAAAGAAATTAAAACCAATAACACCAAGTCAAAGATTTAGAATTGTAAATAAATTTGATCAAATTACTAATTCCTTTCCCGAAAAAAAATTAACGATAGGAAAATTAAAAACTGGGGGGAGAAATAATTATGGACGAAGAACTATGCGTTATATTGGAGGTGGTCATAAAAAAAAATATAGAGTTATTGATTTTAAAAGAAAAAAATTTATGATTTCAGCTACCGTAAAATCAATCGAATATGATCCTAATAGATCATCATTTATTGCTTTATTACACTATGTAGATGGAGAAAAAAAATATATTATTGCTATAAATGGATTAAAAGTAGGATATAAAATTATTTCCGGGAAAAAAAATATACCAATTCAAATTGGAAATTCTACAATATTAAGTGAAATCCCTCTAGGTACAATTATTTCTTGTATAGAATTGAAACCAGGTCAGGGTTCAAAATTAGCTAGAAGTGCCGGATCTTTTGCGCAAATATCTGCAAAAGAAGATAAATATGTTACTATAAAATTACCTTCTGGAGAAACAAGAATGATTATGTCTAATTGTATGGCTACAATAGGATCTGTATCGAATCATGATCATCAATTGGAAATCTTAGGAAAAGCTGGGAAATCTAGACATATTGGAATAAGACCTAGAACAAGAGGTGTAGCAATGAATCCTATAGATCATCCAATGGGGGGTGGGGAAGGAAAAGCTTCTGGAGGTATTCCTAGAAGTAGAAAAGGAAAACCATCTAAAGGATTTAGAACTAGAATAAGAAAAAAATATTCTAATAAATACATTATAAAAAAAAGAAAATAAATTTTATTTTTTATGGCAAGATCTATAAAAAAAGGACCTTATGTTCATTATAAATTACTAAAAAAAGTAATGAAAAATATAAAATTAAATAAAAAATTAATTATAAAAACGTGGTCTAGATCTTCTACTATAATACCAGATTTTGTGGGACAAACTTTTTCTATTCATAATGGAAAAATTTTTATTAATGTTTATATAACAGAAAATATGATAGGACATAAACTAGGAGAATTTGCCCCAACAAGGATTTTTAGAGGACATTCAGGATCAAAAAATAGAATAAAAACAAAAAATATTAATGAAAAAAAATAGTATAAAATTATGATTACGGCATCTTTAAGAGGATTTAAAATGGCACCTAGAAAAATTAGATTAATTGTTGATTTAATACGAAATAAAGAAGTTAATTCTGCATTAACTATATTATCATTATGTAGTAAAAAAAGAGGAGCATTAAATATAAAAAAATTGATTTTATCTTTACTATCTAATTGGAATAATAAATATCACGATAATAAATCAATTCTTTATATAAAAGAAATAAGAGTTGATCAAGGAAAAATTATAAAAAGAATTAGACCGGTACCTCAAGGTAAAAGTCATAGAATAAAAAAAAAATTAAGTCATATCACAATTTGTATAGATAAAAAAAATTATCATGGGACAAAAAACAAATCCAATAGTTAACCGTCTTGGAATTATAACTGGATGGTTATCCAGTTGGTGCAACAATTATAAAGATAGAATACAAGAAGATTTTAAAGTAAGAGGATATATCGAGGCTAGATTTCCTAAAGGAATAATATCAAGAATTTTTATAGAAAGAACATTAAAATTTATCACAATTACAATTAGAACTTCTAGACCTGCTCTTATTATAGGTAAAAGAGGTGAAGAAGTAGATACTGTTAGAAAAGAAATAAAAAAATTAACTAAAAAAGAAATACAAATTAATATATCCGAGGTAAAGAGACCAGAATTGGATGCATCTTTAGTTTCTAAAAGCGTAGTTAAACAACTAGAAAATAGAATTTCTTATAAAAAATTAATAAAATTGTTTATTTTATCTGCAATGAGAATGAATGCATTTGGAATAAAAATTCAAATCTCTGGAAGATTAAATGGATCAGAAATGGCAAGGTGTGAAACTTATAAAGAAGGAAGGATTTCTTTAGGTACTTTTCGTGCCGATGTTGATTATCACATGGAAGTTGCTCATACTATTTATGGAAGTATAGGTGTAAAAGTTTGGATTATGAAAGGGGAAGTTTATGGAAAAAGGAATTTATATCCATTATTAGGAACACATTATCATAAAAAAAAGAAGCTAAAAAATTTTAATAGAAAAAAAAATAAAAATAATTGATAATAATGTTACAACCTAAAAAAACTAAGTACAAAAAAAAACAAAAAGGACGTATTCGAGGTAATTCAAAAAAAGGAGTTTCTCTTTCTAGAGGTTCTTATGGAATAAAATCTTTAGGATCATCTTGGATATCTGCTAGACAATTAGAGGCTGCACGTGTTGCTGCAACAAGGTATATGAAAAGAGAAGGAAAATTATGGATCAATATTTTTCCAGATAAACCCGCTACTAAAAAGCCCCAAGAAGTTCGTATGGGAAAAGGAAAAGGTCCTGTTGAGTTTTGGGTAGCTATTGTAAAACCAGGTAGAATTTTATTTGAAATTGATGGCGTAGATTTTCCTACTGCTAAAGAAGCATTAAGATTAGCTGCACAAAAACTTCCTATAAAAATGAAATTTATTTATAAAAAATTTAATTTATGAATGATTTAAAAAAAAATAAATTAAAAATACAAGATTGTTCTATTATCGATTTAAATAAATATATTGAAAATAGTGAAAAAAAATATAAAAATATAAAATTTAGTCATTCCATTAATAGAATAAAGAATCATGAAAAAATTAAAGTTTTAAGAAGGTTTATTGCAAGATTGAAAACAGAATTAATAAAAAAATTAAAAAATGAAAAGAAAAAATAGCAGGAAACAAAGAAAAGGAATTGTTATAAGTGATAAGATGAATAAAACAATAGTTGTATGCGAAATACGTAAAATTAAACATAAATATTATGGAAAAGAAATATTAAAAAAAAAAAAATATTTAGTTCATGATGAAAAAAATTTTCATAAAAATGGAGATAGAATTTCTATTATGGAGACACGTCCTATAAGTAAAAAAAAATGTTGGATTGTTTTATCCAAAAAATAAATAAAAATTGAGTTCATGTTACAACAAGAATCGATATGTAAGGTTTCTGATAATACTGGAGCAAAAGAAGCATTAGTTATTAGAGTGTTAGGAGGTTCTAAAAAAAGATATGCTTTATTAGCAGATTCTATAATTGTTACAATAAAATCAGCAATTCCTGGGAGTACTTCTATAAAGAAAGGTCAGGTTTCTAAAGCAGTTATTATTAGAATAAAAAAAAAAACTAGAAGAAAAGATGGTTCTTATATAAGTTTTGATGATAATGCATGTGTATTAATTAATCCATCTGGAGAAATGATAGGTAGTAGAGTATTTGGTCCAGTAGCTAGAGAATTAAGAGAAAAAGAATATATGAAAATTATATCTTTAGCACAAGAAGTTTTATGAAAAAATTAAAAAAGGGAGATAAAGTTATTATAATATATGGTAATCATAAAGGAAAAAGTGGAGTTATAAAAAAAATTTTATCAAAAAAAAATAAATCTATTATAGACGGTATAAATATAATTAAAAAACATATAAAACCAGGAATAAAAAATCCTAAGGGAAAAATATTGGAAAAAGAAGCTCCTATACATATGTCTAATTTAAAAAAAATTAAATAAATGAATTCATTATATCAACCTAGATTAAAAAATCTATATAATAATCATATAATTAATTCTTTAAAAACAAAATTTAATTATTCTTCCGTAATGGAAGTTCCAAAATTATTGAAAATAGTTATTCATCAAGGGATTGGTAGTTCCGTTTTAAATAATAAAAATATACTAAAGTCTTCTTTAAATGAAATAACGAATATAACAGGACAAAAATCTGTATCTTGTTATTCTAAACATGATGAATCTAGTTTTAAGCTTAGAAAAGGTATGCCTATAGGAGTTAAAGTTACATTGAGAAGAAATAAAATGTATGAATTCTTAGAAAGATTAATTGTTATTACGTTACCTAGGGTTAGAGACTTTAATGGAGTAAGTAATAATAGTTTTGATGGTTTTGGAAATTATAATATGGGGATAACAGAACAAATAATTTATCCAGAAATAAATATTGATAAAATAATAAAAAATTTAGGGATGAATATTACGTTTGTAACTTCTACTAAAAAAGATCTAGAAGCTAAAAATCTTTTATCTTTACTTGGAATACCTTTTAAAAAAAATAAATAAAATATGGCAAAAGAATCTGTAAAAGCAAGACAAAAAAAAAGAGAAAAAATAGTATTAAAGTTTTCAAAAAAAAGAAAATTTTTAAAAGAATCAAAAAGTTATGAGTTATTACAAAGATTACCCAAGGATGCTTCTCCTGTTCGTTTAAGAAATAGATGTTCTATTAGCGGAAGGTGTAGAGGATATATGCGAAAATTTGGAGTATCTAGAATAGTATTTAGAAATTTAGTATCTCAAGGTTTTATACCAGGTATTAAAAAAGCTAGTTGGTAAATTTAAATGTAAAAAAATAATTAATTAAAATTATGGATTCAATTTCCGATTTTTTAACTAGAATTAGAAATGCGTGTCTTGTTAAACATAAAATTTTAACAATAGAGTATTCTAATACTAAGAAAAATATTTCTAATGTTTTGTTAGAAAATGGATATATTTCAGATTATAAGATAGAAAATAATAAAATTAAAATAGCATTAAAATATTATAGAAAAGAATCTGTTATAAAAAAAATAACAAGAATTAGTAAACCAGGATTAAGAAAATATTGTAAATATAAAAAATTACCTCGTGTTTTAAATGGTTTAGGAATAGCAATTATATCTACATCATATGGTGTAATGAGTAATAAACAAGCTAAAAAAAATAAAATTGGAGGTGAAATATTATGTTATATTCATTAAACTATATATAAACATGTCTAGAATTGGTAATCAACCCATCATAATACCTAATAATATTAATTTAAAATTTTTTAAAAATGTTTTAACAGTGAAAGGAGATTTAGGTACTTTACATCAAAAAATATCTAATAAAATTAAAATAAATATATCAAATAATATATTACGTGTAGATAAAAAATTTGAAAATAAAAAATCTAGATCTTTACATGGATTATATCGTGTATTAATAAATAATATGATTGTTGGAGTTTCATTAGGATTTAAAAAAGAATTGGAATTAATAGGAGTTGGTTATAAAGCTACTTATTTAATAGACAATAAAATTCTAGATTTAAATTTAGGTTATTCTCATAATATTATGATTAAAATTCCTATTGAAGTAAACTTAAAAATAAGATCAGAAAAAGGAAAAAATTATATAATTACATTAACATCTTATGATAAACAATTATTAGGTATTTTATCTTGTAGAATTAGGTCATTAAGACCCCCTGAACCTTATAAAGGAAAAGGAGTAAGATTTTTAAATGAAATTGTTAGAAAAAAAGTTGGAAAATCTGCTTAAAAAATAACTTTTTGAAAAAAAAATATAAAAAAAATATTTTAAAATCTAAATATAGACTATCAATATTTAGAAGTAATAAAGAAATATATGCACAAATAATAGATGATTCATGTGGAAAAACATTAATATCACATTCATCTTTAATATTAAAAAATGATAGTAAAAAAAAAAATAAAACCGAACAATCTTATGAAGTTGGAAAGTTATTAGGAGTGAAATCAAAAAAATTAAAAATAAATAAGTTTTTCTTTGATAAAAAAAATTATTTATATCACGGAAGAATAAAAGCTTTAATTGATGGATTAAGATCCTCTGGTTTAGAATTTTAAAAAATATGATAAAAAAAAAAAATTTTTCTGAAAGAAAAGAAAAAAGAACAAAATATTTTGGATTAGATTTAAAAGAAAAATTAATTGGAGTTACAAGAGTTTGTAAAGTAACTAAAGGAAGAAGATATTTTAGTTTTAGTGCAATAGTCATAAAAGGAAATGAAAGTGGATTTATAGGATATGGATTTGGAAAATCTAAGGAAGCTCCTGATGCAATTAGAAAAGCTGGAGAACAAGCAAAAAGAAGTTTATGCAAAGTATGTATATCAAATGGAACTATACCACATAAACAGGAAGCTAAATATAGTGGAGCTCGTATCTTACTTATTCCGGCAACAAATGGGACTGGTATTATAGCAGGGGGAACTTTAAGATCAGTGCTGAAAATTACTGGATTAAAAAATATTTTATCTAAATCTAGAGGATCTTCTAATCATCATAATATTATTAAAGCTACTATTAAAGCTCTTAGTCAAATTAGAGATGTTAATATTATATCAAAACAAAGAGGAATATCTATAAAAAAAGTATTAGATGGATAAAACAGATAAAAATAAAATTGTTAATTACATGACAATTTTTAATAAAAAAAAAAGAAAAAAAAATAGAATCCGTTTAGGAAGAGGACAAGGATCTGGTAAAGGAGGAACATGTGGAAGAGGACATAAAGGAGCTAAATCTAGATCTGGATTTTCCAATAAAATTGGTTTTGAAGGAGGACAAATGCCACTTCATAAAAGAATCCCTAAATTTGGATTTAAAAATAATTTGAGAAAAAAATTTATTGAAATTAATTTAGATACAATACAAGATTATATTAATAAAAAAAAAATAAATAAAAAAGATATTTTTTGTATAGAAATGTTAATAAAAAAAAATATCACTAAAAAAAATATTCCTATAAAAATAATAGGAAGAGGAATTATACATGATTCAATAAAAATATTTGTAAATAAAATTAGTAAAAAAGCAAAAAATATTATAGAAAATGCGGGAGGAAAAGTATTATTAAGAAAATAACATAAAATTCATCTACTATGAGTATTTTTTTTAAAAGAATCCATAAAATATGGATTTTAAAAGAATTACGTAAAAAAATAATAATAACTTTAAGTTTATTATTAATATATCGTTTTGGAGCATATATTCCAATCCCAGGAATTGATCCATTGGGAATTAATCATTTTATAGAAAAATTTAACTCAAAATCTAAAGGATTAATACAAATTTTATCCTCTTTTACTGGAGGTGCTTTTAATAGAGCTTCTATCCTAGCTTTAGGAATTATGCCATATATCTCATCTTCTATTATAATGCAATTAATGTGTATAATTATTCCAAATTTACATAGATTACAAAGAGAGGGTGAAAGCGGTAGAAGATATATAAATCTTATTACCAGGTGGTTAACTATTGGTATCTGTTTAATACAAGCACCTTTATATCTTATATCTTTAACTAAACAATTAATACCATTTTCTTCTTTTTATAATTCTGTATATTTACTCGATATAAATACTTCTTATGGAAGAAGTATATTTTGGATTATAGGAGTAATAGTATTAACTTCTGGTACTTTATTTACTATGTGGTTAGGAGATAAAATAACTGATAAAGGAATAGGAAATGGAATATCAATAATTATTATGTCTGGAATTATAGCTCGTTTTCCTATTGCAATAACTAAGGAAATTTCTTCAAAATTAAATATAGGATTTATTGGAGTAATATTATTATTTTTAGAATTAATTTTATGGATATTAGTTATTTTATTTTCTATCATAATAATTCAGGCAATAAGAAAAATACCAGTTCAATATGTATCCCACTATAAAACTTTTTTTTTGGATAAAAATCAATTAATTAATAAAAAACATCAATATATACCATTAAAAATGACTGCTGTTGGGGTTATGCCATTAATATTTTCTCAAGCTATCATATTACTTCCAATTACTTTTTATAGTTATATAGAAAACCCTATAATAAAAAAAATTCTTTTAGTTTTTCAAGATGTATATGGATTTTGGTATAATTTTACTATTGCTATATTAGTTATAATTTTTACTTTTTTTTATACAGCTATTACTATTCCAGTTAATCAAATAGCTGATGACTTAAAGAGAAATGGAGGTCATATACCTAAAATTAAACCAGGAAAAAATACTATAAAATATATAGATCATATTTTATCATGCATAACAATTCCAGGAGCAATATTACTTTCTATCATAGCGATATTACCATCTTTAGTTTTTAGAATGGGAGTAACTCAAAATTTTTCTTTATTTTACGGAGGTACATCTTTACTAATAGTTGTAGGTGTTATATTAGATATTTCTCAGCAAGTTAATATTTATTTATTAAATTATTATTATGATGATTTAATGACGAAAAATCATGGAATCAAATATAATAAATTATAAATTTTGTGTATATTATATAATGATAAATTTGAAATTAAGGTTTCTTAATGACTAAACAAAAGCATATTGAAGTTGATGGTGTAATAATAGAATCATCTCCAAATGCAATGTTTCGAGTAAAATTGGAAAATGGTTGTATTATAAAAGCTCATATATCTGGAAAAATGAGGATGCATTATATAAAAATCCTTCCAGGAGATAAAGTAAAATTAGAAATGTCTTCTTATGATTTAGAAAGAGGAAGAATAACTTATAGGTATTAAATAATATGTAATTATGAAAGTAAAAGCTTCTTTAAAAAAAAGAACTAATAATTGTATAATTGTAATTAGAAAAGGTAGATTACGAATTATAAACAAAAAAAATCCAAAATTCAAACAAAAACAAGGATAATTAATTTTATGTCTGTAAGAATATCGGGAATAGATTTACCTCTTTCTAAAAGAGGTATAATAGGTTTAACATACGTTTATGGTATTGGAAAAAATATATCAAAAAAAATATTAAATTTTTTGGATATAAATGAAAATAAAAAAGTTAAAGATTGGTCTGATGAGGAAATCAGTAAAATACGTAAATATATATCTGATAATATAAAAATAGAGGGGGAATTAAGATCAGAAGTACAATTTAATATTAAACGTTTAATAGACATAAAAAGTTATATTGGTATAAGACATAGAAAAGGTTTACCATTAAGAGGACAAAAAACTAAAAATAATTGTAGGACTAAAAAAGGAAAAAAGAAAACTGTAGCAAACAAAAAAAAGGTTACAAAATAAAATAAATATATGAATAATAAATCCTCCAAGAAAAAAAAATTAGTATTAGTTGATGCAATAGGAGAAGCTCATATACAATCAAGTTTTAATAATATTATAATATCTTTAACAAATAAAAAGGGGGAAGTAATTGCATGGTCTTCTGCAGGAAAAATGAATTTTAAGGGATCTAAAAAAAATACTCCATACGCTGCACAAATTACAGCAGAAAATGTAGCAAAAAAGGGATTAAATGCAGGATTAAAAAAAGTAGAAGTTAAAATAAAAGGACCAGGAGCTGGAAGAGATGCGGCTATAAGAGCATTAAGTAATTCTGGTTTAATAATTACTATGATTAAAGATATTACACCATTACCACATAATGGATGTAGGCCTTCTAAAAGAAGAAGAGTTTAATTTTAAAAAAATATAAAATATTTTATGGCTAGATATATAGGTCCTAAAACAAAAATTTCTAGAAGGTTTGGGGAAAGTCTTTTTGGAGAAGATAAGTATTTTAATAGAAGAAAACATTTACCTATAAATTATGTTACTAATAGGAGAAGAGGAAAAAAATCGGAATATTTTTTTCAATTATTAGAAAAACAAAAAGCAAAATATATTTATGGTATATTAGAACGTCATTTTGAAAAATTATTTATTGAAGCTTCTAGAAAAAAAGGGGTTACAGGAGAATTATTATTGCAATTTTGTGAAAGTAGATTAGATAATATTGTATTTAGACTAAATTTTACCCCTTCTAGGTTTTCTTCTCGTCAATTGATATCTCATAAACATATCATAGTAAATAATTGTGTAGTTAATATTCCTTCATTTAGATTAAAACCTGGAGATAAAATTTTATTAAAAAATAAAAAACATCCAGTGGTAATAGAATCATTATCCAATAAAAAAGGGAATAATATAGTTGATTGGTTAATGTTAGATGAAAAAAATATGTGTGGAGAATTTAAATCTATACCAAGTAGAAATCAAATACCTGAAAATATAAAAGAACAACTAATTGTAGAATTATATTCAAAATAATAATATTTAAAATACTATAAAAAAAATAACAGTAAAATCAAAATATGACTATTTTAGATTTCATTAAACCAGATAAAATTTTGGTTACTGAGTTTTCAGATTATAGAGGAGTTTTTCATTTAAAACCATTAGAACCAGGTTATGGAATTACATTAGGTAATTCTTTAAGAAGAGTTTTATTAAGTTCATTAAGAGGATTTGCCGTTACATCTATTCGAATTGAAGGAATAAAATATGAATTTTCTACTATAGATGGAGTTATTGAAGATGTAACAGAAATGGTGTTAAATTTCAAAAAAATTAGATTAAAAAGAATAATCCAAGATGTTAAGAAAGAGATAGTTAATGTTTCAATAAAACAAAATGAAATTATAGATGGAAAAGTTTTAAATAAATTTATATCTGGATTTAAAATATTAAATCATGATCTAATTATTTGTAAAAAAGAAGAATCTGTTGTTTTAAATATGAGTTTTACAATTGAAGAAGGTAGAGGATATGTTTCTGCAGAAGAAAATAAAAAAAATAGTAATGTTGAATCTTCTTTAATAGGAACTATTCCAATTGATTCAATTTATACTCCAATTAGAAATGTAAAATATACAATAGAAAATTGTAGAGTTGGACAAAAAACTGATTTTGAAAATTTATTATTAGAAATAACAACTGATGGATCTATTTCACCAAAATCTGCATTAATGGAGGCATCCAAAATATTAATTCAATATTTTTCTTTATTTTCAAAAGAAAAAATAGATAAAAAAGATAAAGAAAAAATAGGAAAAAATAAAAGAAAATATAATGAAGAATTTTTAAAAATGCGTGCTTTATTAAGATCTAAATTAACTGAAATGGATCTATCTGTACGTACAAAAAATTGTTTAAAATCAGCATCTATAAATACTATAGAAGAATTAGTAAATTGTAATAGAAGTTCTATGTTAAAAATGAGAAATTTCGGTAAAAAATCTTTAGAAGAATTAGAAATAAAAATGAAAGAAAAAGGTTTATCATTTGGAATGAAGACATCAGAATATAAAATAAATGAAAATAAAAAATAATTAAAATCATTTATAATTATGAATCATGGAAAAAAAAATAATCCATTAAGTAGAAAATACGGACATAGAAAATCTATTTTATCTAATATGGCATCTTCTTTAATAAAAGAAAAAAGGATATTTACAAGTTTAGCAAAAGCAAAAGAATTAAGAAAATATATTGAACCAATTATAACTAAATCAAAAATTAATACTGTTCATTCTAGAAGAATTATATTTTCTTATTTAAGAGATAAAAAAGCAGTTTTTGAATTATTTAAAGATTCATTTAAAAAAGTAAGAGAACGCTTAGGTGGATATACAAGAATATTAAAAGTAGGATTTCGTTATGGAGATCAATCTCCTATTTCATTTATTGAATTAGTAGATTTTAATACAACTTCTTTTTTTCATACTAAAAAGAAGTTTAAAAGTGTAAGAAGAAGTAAAAAGAAAAAAATAAAAAAATGACTTATATAAAATCTATTAAAGCAAGACAAATATTAGATTCTAGAGGTAATCCTACAGTAGAAGTAGATTTAATAACAAAAAATAATGTAATAGGTAGAGCGTCAATACCATCAGGTGTGTCTAAAGGAATAAATGAAGCAATTGAATTGCGTGATAAAGATAATAATTTTTTTTTAGGAAAAAGTGTAATGAAGTCTATATATAATATTGTAAATATTATTTCTCCAGAATTAATAGGAAAATCTGTATTAGATCAAATAAATATTGATAACTTAATGTTAAGTCTTGATGGTACTAATAATAAAAAAAAATTAGGAGCTAATTCCATATTAGCTGTTTCAATAGCAGCTGCAAAAGCAGCTGCTATTGAATTGAATATTCCTATTTATAAATATATAGGTGGATTATATGCTCATTCATTACCAATACCGTTAGTAAATATAATAAATGGGGGAAAACATTCTAACGCATCTATTGCTTTTCAAGAATTTATGTTAGTACCAACTAAAGGGGAAAATTTAATAGATTCATTACAAATTATTCATAAAATTTTTTATCAATTAAAATATATTTTTAATAAAAAAGGTTTATCTACTAGTTTAGGAGATGAAGGTGGTTTTACTCCTAATATTAAAGGATCGGAATTAGTTTTAGATCATATATTAGATGCTATATATACCTCAGGATATGAACCTTATGATGATATTGGAATAGCAATAGATTGTGCTGCATCAGAATTTTATGAAAATAATCAATATAATTATTCTAAATTTGAGAATAAAACAGAAACATCTTATATAAAATCTAGAGAGGAACATGTACAATATTTATCGTTTTTAGTTAATAAATATCCTATTATTTCTATTGAAGATGGTATGGATCAAAATGATTGGAAAGGTTGGAAAATGTTAACAAATGAAATAGGAGATCAAATACAATTAGTTGGAGATGATTTATTTGTTACTCAAGTAAATAAGTTAAAAATAGGAATAGAAAAAAAAATTGCTAATTCTATTTTAATAAAATTAAATCAAGTAGGTACATTAACAGAAACAATCGATACAATAAATTTTGCAAAATCAAATAAATATAAAAATATAATTTCTCATAGATCTGGAGAAACAGAAGATACTTTTATATCAAATTTATGTGTAGCATTTAATATTGGACAAATAAAAACAGGATCTATATGTCGTTCAGAACGAACATCGAAATATAATGAATTATTGAGAATTGAAGAATATTTAGGTAAAAATTCATATCATCCAAAATGGGGAGAAATTAATTAATCCATTATTTAATAAATAAATGGTAATTTTAGTATTTATTTTTGGATATTTATTTATTGCATTCGGAAATATTATTTCCATAAATAAGATTATTCCATCAATTCTAATGTCTATTATTTGTTGGTCAATAATTATATTTTTTAATATACCAGTTTATGAGTTAAACAATTTTTTAGTAAAAAAAAATCCCCATTATTTACTATCAATTCATTTAGGAAAAACTTCGGAAATTTTATTTTTTCTTATTGGTGCTATGTCTATTATAGCTATAATAGATGAATTTTTTGGATTTGAATCTTTAAAAGAATTATTTATTTCAAATACAAAACGTAATTTTTTATGGAAATTAAGTATTGCATCTTTTTTATTATCTGCAATAATAGATAACTTAACAGCAACTATAGTATTAATTTCTCTTCTAAAAAAGACTATTTATAACTATAAAGAACGTTTATATTATATTGGTTTAGTTATTATATCTGCAAATGCAGGTGGGGTTTGGTCTCCAATCGGAGATATAACAACAACTATGTTATGGATATCTAAAAAAGTTACTACAATGTTTCTTATAAAAAAAGTATTTATCCCATCTATAATATGTATGGTTAGTTCAACATTGATCATTTCTTATTTTTCAGTTTTTAATGGATCTATTCAGTTAAGAAAAAAAAAATTATCAAAAAATGACCTTAAAATGGGTTTTTTTATGTTAAAATTAGGATTAGTATTAATGCTACTTGTTCCTATTTATAAAAATATAATAGGAATACCTCCATACATGGGAATAATGTTGTCTCTTGTAATCCTATTTTTGATTTGTACGATTAATTTCAAAAAAAAATTTAATAATCGTATAGAAGAAATTTTTAAGAAACTAGATTTGTCTAGTATTTTATTTTTTTTTGGAATATTATTATCTGTTTCTTCTTTAGAATCATTAGGATTATTATATCATTTGTCAATGTGGATAAATAATTCTGTTAATACATGGAAAATTACTACATTTATATTAGGTCTTATATCTTCTATTATAGACAATGTTCCTTTAGTAGCTGCTACTATTTCGATGTTTTCTAACTATTCAATTAATCATAATTTATGGTATTTTATAGCTTATGTATCTGGAACTGGGGGAAGTTTATTACTAATAGGATCTGCGTCAGGAGTAGCTGCAATGGGAATAGAAAAAATAGATTTTATATGGTATTTAAAAAATATTAGTTGGATTGCTTTTTTTGGATATATTTTTGGTTACGCTTATTTATTAATAATTGGTTAATTAATCCGATAATATTATATAATATTAAAAATATTGGAAATGATGTGATTTTAAACCATAATGGAAATGGATAAAATATAATAAAAAATATACTTATTGTAATTAATATATATCTTATTAAGATCCCATAAGCTTCTTTTGCTTTTTTAACAAGCATAGAAGTTATTATGGATCCAGAAAAAATACTAATAGTATAAAATATAATTATTATAAATAAAAATTTATTAGAACAATTAGAAAAAATTAAATTAATATTTTTTATTGGTATAAATTTGATTTCTATAAAAAATTTTTTTCCTTTAAAAATAAAAAAAATCATCTCGAATATACTAATCAGCAATCCTATAATAATTGATAACGTATTTCGATACATAATGTATATAAAGATTTTTTTATTATTTTAATAAAAATAAAAAATAATTTTGAATTATTTAATTATGAATTCTATAATAAATTGGGTTTCAATTAAAAAATATGAAGATATTAATTTTTTATTTTGGAACGGTATTTCTAAAATAGAAATTAATCGTCCAAAATTTTGTAACGCATTTCGTGTAAAAACAGTAAAAGAAATGATAGATGCTGTAAATATATGTGAAAATAAAATGGATATTGATGTTTTAATTATTACAGGAGTTGGTAAAAAATATTTTTGTTCAGGTGGGGATCAAAATGAAAGAGGTTTAGGAGGGTATATGGGGGAAGATGGTATCCCAAGATTAAACATTTTAAATTTTTATAAAAAAATAAGAGAATTACATAAACCTGTTATAGCAATGGTAAACGGATATTCGGTAGGGGGGGGTCATGTATTACATGTTGTATGCGATTTAACTATTGCATCTGAAAATTCCTACTTTAGTCAAGTAGGACCAAAAGTTGGTTCTTTTGATGGTGGATTTGGAAGTTCTTATTTAGCTCGTCATATTGGACAAAAAAAAACAAGAGAAATGTGGTTTTTATGTAAAAAATATTCTGCGAAGGAAGCATTAGATATGGGTTTGATTAATAAAGTAGTAAAAATAGATGAATTAGAAAAATTTACCATAAAATGGTGTCAAACAATACAAAAAAGAAGTCAAATGTCTATAAGATTAATTAAAAGATGTTTAAACGCAGAATTGGATGGTCAACATGGTTTAATGCAATTAGCTGGAGACGCAACTTTAATGTTTTATTTAATGAAAGAATCTCAAGAAGGAAAAAAAGCATTTTTAGAAAAAAGAGATCCAAACTTTAAAAAGTTTACTAAATTTTTATGAAAATAAAATATTGGCTTTATGCTTTTAGATGTTATACATTGCCTTTATCCATATCTGGAATAACTTCGAGTTATTTATATGTTAAAAACAATTTTTTTTATAAAAAAATAAATATATTTACATATGTATTATGTTTATTAACATCAATATTTTTACAAATATTATCGAATTTATCTAATGATTATGGAGATTATAAAAAAGGAATTGATAGCTCTTCATATAAGAAGACAAAAAATGTAATTCAACGTAGATTTTTTACTAAAAATGAAATAAAGAAATCTATTTATATTTTTTCATTATTATCGTTTATATCCGGATTATTGCTAATATATAAAACACTATTATTAAATATGAGTATATTTTATTTTATTTTTTATTTATTGGGATTAATAATTTGTATATATTCATCTATATCTTATTCAATAGGTATATCATATGGTTGGATTACAGGTTTAGGAGATTTATCTGTATTAATTTTTTTTGGTATTGTTCCTGTTACGAGTAGTTATTTTTTATATACTTACATATTTCCATCTATTGATATTATTTTGATATCTTTATCTGTAGGATTATTAAATGTTTCTGTATTAAATATTAATAATATAAGAGATATAAAAAATGATTTTTTACATGGAAAAAAAACTATAGCAAATTTTTTTCACATTAGATATGCTGTATTATATCAGGCATTAATTCTATCTATATCTATTTGTATAAATTTTTATTTTTTTATAAAAAATAAAAAAAATATATATCAATGGATAATATTGATTTTTATATCCATTTTTTTATTGAAACATATTAATAATATAATTTTACCAATTAAAAGTAAAAAAAAATTATCAATAGAATTAAAGAAAATGATATTAATTACTTTAATACATGCAATAAATATAGGATATTAAAAATTTTATTATATATGAAGATAACTTATTTATCTCACAGTACAATATTATTAGAAATTAATAATATAAAAATTATAGTAGATCCATTTTTATCTAAAAATAATTTATTTAATAAACAGTTATTAAATAAATATATTAATTCAAAAATAGATTATATGTTGATTACTCATGCTCATTATGATCATATATGTGATGTAGAACTTTTTTCAAAAAACAATCCTGATATGTTGATTATATCTAATTACGAAATATCTAATTATTTTAATAAAAAAAATATTAGTTCATGTGGAATTAATTATGGATCTTTTATTACTTTTCCATTTGGAAAAATAAAATATACATTTGCATTACATTCTAGTTCATTTAATGATGGAAGTTATGGGGGGAATCCTGGAGGATTTTTATTACATACAAATGAAGGAAATATTTATATATCTGGAGATACATCTATTACATATGAAATGAAATTCATTCCAAAATTTGGAGATTTAAATTTATCTGTATTACCAATAGGTGGAGTATATACCATGGATGTTTATGATTCTATTATTGCCTCAGATTTATTAAAATGTGATCAAATTTTAGGAGTACATTATGATACTTTTGAAAATATTAAAATTAATAAAGAAAAATCAATAAAAGAATTTTACAATAAAGAAAAAAAATTGATTTTATTGAATTGTGAAGAATCTATAATAATTTAATAAAAATTTTTATGTTTTATTTAATTAAAAAAAAACTTTTTTTTAAAAATGGAATATATAATTCAATTACAAATTTTTATGTAAATCAAATTTGGATTATTCTTTTAAAAAGAAATGAAAAAATAATAGGGGTTGGTGAATGTAATCCATTATTAACAATAAATCCTAATAATAATGATTTAGATAAAATAGAAAATAATATTTTATTTTTATTAAAATTATTTTTTAGTAAAAAAGTAGATTTTAACTTTTATCGTAAAAAAATATTAAATCCGTCTATATTGTTTGCTTTTGAACAAGTATTTCTTTTTTTAAAAAAAAAAAATTTTCCTATTTTATATAATTCTAATTTTACTAAAGGAAGAATTGGAATACCAGTAAATAATTTAATATGGTTAAAAAAATATAAAAATTTTAATGAAAAAAAAATATGTAGGTATATAGAAAATAAAATATCAAATGGTTTTTTATCTATGAAAATTAAAATAGATAAAAAATCATTTGATATTCAATATTATATTTTATCAATGATATATAAAAAATATCCTTTTTTACAAATTAGATTAGATGCAAATGGATGTTTTATCGATTTACGTGACACAATTTTTTTTATAGAAAAATTAATAAAAATAAAATCTATTTCCTATATAGAACAACCAATTTTAAAAGGAAATTGGAAAGAGATGAAAAAAATATGTAAAAAATCAATGATACCAATAGCATTAGATGAAGAATTAAATGGAGTAATAAAATTAAAAAAAAAGTTATGATTTTAGATTTTATAAAACCTCAATATATTATACTAAAACCTAGTATTAATGGAGGATTTATTGAATCTGAGGAATGGATTATTGAATCAAATAAAAGAAATATAAAATGGTGTATAAGTTCATCATTAGAAAGTAATATAGGTATTAATGCCATTTCCCAATGGACATTTTTAATGATTAATAAATATAAAAAAAATAATTCATATTTTCATGGATTAAATACTTTTAATTTATATAAAAAAAATAACTCGTTTCCTACTTTTTTAATAAAAAATGGATCCATATGGTATAATAATAAAATTATAAAATTTTGTGAAAAAAAATCATTTGAAAAATGTTTGGATAGATTTTTCTGATAAAAAAAATTTTTTTGAAACCAAAATTAATTGTCATTGGATAAAATCAATTATTGATTTCTTAAATGAATGGAAAGATAATAATTCTTTTATAAAAGTTGTTACTTCTGGTAGTACAGGATACCCAAAAACGATTTTTTTAAAAAAAAAGTATATGATTCATAGAGCTATAAAAAGCGTTGAATATTTAAATCTAAATAAAAAAAATAATGTAAAAGGATTGTTATGTTTATCTCCAAATTTTATAGCATCTAAAATGTTTTTAGTTCGTGCCATGATTTTTAATTGGAAAATATTATGTGTTTATCCATCATCTAATCCATTAGAAAAAATTAAAAATTATACATTTGATATTACATCAATGGCACCTATTCAAAGTTTTTTTAGTATAAAATACTTAAATAATATAAAAAACATTCTTATTGGAGGATCTAAAATAAAAGATATAATCAAGTGTAAATTACAAAATATTATTTCAAATTGTTATGATGTATATGGATTAACAGAAACTTATGGACATATAGCGTTTAAAAAAATTAATGGATCTAATAAAGATAATTATTTTAAATCTTTAAATGATGTAGTAATTGATGTAGATAAAAGAAATTGTCTAAAAATAATTTTTCCAGAAATGAATAATATCTTTTTTCAAACAAATGACATTGTTAAATTACAATCTAAAAATAGTTTTAATGTAATCGGAAGATATGATAATATTATTAATACAGGAGGAATTAAAATTATACCTGAATTATTAGAGAAAAAAATTGAACCTTTTATTAAAAAAAGAAGATTTTTTATATCATCTATTCCAGATGATTTTTTTGGTGAAAAAATAATATTAGTCATTGAAGGAAGTTTTTTTATTATAAAAATACCAGAATTTTTTTTTAAAAAAAAGTATTTAAAACCTAAAAAAATATTTTTTGTGTCAAAATTTAAAGAAAATTTTATAGGAAAAATAAAAAAAATAGAAATTATAAATGAATTATTATTAAAAAATGAATAATTAAATTTTTAATTTTTTTTCTAAAAATTTTTTAAAATCCTTAATAAAAGATTCTGTATCTAAATATTTATTTATATTTAAATTATTCATTGATAATAATAAATCTTTAGTTACATTTCCTTCTTCTACAAATGTTTTACATGATTTTTCAATTTTTTCTGAAAAAAGTCTTAAATCATCATTATTATCTAAATAAGCTCTATGTTTTAATGCCTTTGTCCATGCAAATAGTAACGCTATTGGATTTGTTGATGTAATAATTCCTTTCTTATATTTTTTATAATGTCTAGTTATAGTTCCATGAGCAGCTTCAGATTCAAATGTTTTTCCGTCTGCAGTCAATAAAATAGAAGTCATCATGCCTAGGGAACCAAATCCTTGAGCAATACAATCAGACTGTACATCTCCATCGTAATTTTTACATGCCCATATAAAACCTCCATTTGATTTAATAACTTTTGATATCATGTCATCTATTAAATAATGTTCATATTTTATATTTAATTTTTTAAATTTTGATTCAAATTTTGATTTATATAATTTTTTAAAAATATCAACATATTTACCATCGTAATACTTAAGAATTGTATTTTTTGTAGATAAAAAAAGAGAATACTTTTTATATATAGAATAATTAAAACAAGAAAGAGCAAAATTATATATAGATTTTTCCGTATTATACATTCCCATTGCAATTCCAGGAGATGAAAAATGATGAATTTGAATTTTTTTTTCATTATTTTTATTTAAATTATCTGGAATAAAATGAAGGTATAAAGTACCTTTATTTTTTATAGAAAAATCAACAGAATCATATTGATCTGCATAAGCATGTCTAGCAATACATATAGGATATTTCCAATTTTTAATTTTTTTAGGAAAATTATTTATAATTATAGGTTCTCTAAAAATTGTTCCATTTATTATATTTCTTATTGTTCCATTTGGAGATTTCCACATTTTTTTTAGATTAAATTCCTTCATTCTTTTTTTATCTGGAGTTATTGTTGCACATTTCACTCCTACATTATATTTTTTTATAGCTTTAGCTGCATCAATTGTAACTTGGTCATTAGTATAATTTCTATTTTTTAATCCTAGATCAAAATAAATAATTTTGATATCTAAATATGGATAAATAAAATATTTTTTTATATATTTCCATATAATTCTTGCCATTTCATCACCATCCATTTCAACAATAGGATTAGTAACTTTTATTTTCATCTTAAAATTTAAATTTTTTTATGTTTTATTATAATATTTTTATAAATTTAATAAAATCTTATTTATATTAGTAATGATAATTTATTAATTCTTCTTTTTTAATCTATTAGCATCTATCTTTATTTATGATTAATAATTTAGATTTTTCTAAAACTCTTTTTGAGAAAAATAAAAAAAGGAAAAAAAAGTTTCCTGATAAAATTAAATCAAAATTTTTTGTAGATAAATTATTTCATATATTATTTACACCCGATTCATCATTATTATATAATGAATTCATTTTTACAGAAAACTATAGAAATTTATACAAAATATTGTATTCTATTTTAATAGAGTTAGATTTTTCAGAAAAGAAATCAAAGAAATATTCTGAAATTTTTTTTAAAGAAATCCCAAATATTTATAAACTATTATTAGTAGATGCTTATGCAATATTAAAATCAGATCCAGCAGCAACATCAATTGAAGAAATTTTTTTAACTTATCCTGGATTTTTCGCTATTGCTTTATATAGAATGGCTCATGAATTTTGGAATCAAAAAATTCCAATCATTCCAAGATTGATAACAGAATATGCTCATAGTAAAACTGGGATAGATATTCATGCTTCTGCAAGTATAGGTCAAGAATTTTCTATAGATCATGGAACAGGAATAGTAATAGGTTCCAGTACTAAAATAGGAAATAAAGTGAAAATATATCAAGGTGTAACCTTGGGTGCAATTTATGTTGATAAAAAATTATCTAATTTAAAACGTCATCCTACTATTGAAGATAAAGTAACTATTTATGCTGGGGCAACTATACTTGGAGGAAATACAATTATAGGTCATGATAGCATATTAGGTGGAAATGTATGGATTACAAGAAGTATTCCTCCATATTCTATAGTTTATCAAAAAAGTGAAATAAAAATGAGAAATAATAATTATTTTCCTGATCCTATTAATTTTACAATATAAAAATAATTGATAATATAATGAAAATAGATAATATCCTAGATTCTATTGGAAACACTCCGCATCTTCGTCTTAAACGATTGTATCCAAAACATAATATTTGGATTAAATTAGAACGAAATAATCCAGGAGGTAGTATAAAAGATAGAATAGCGTTATCCATGGTAAATGATGCAGAAAAAAAAGGATTGCTTAATAAAGGGGATATTATTATAGAACCTACATCTGGAAACACAGGGGTAGGATTGTCTATAGTAGCTTCAGTCAAAGGATATCGTTTAATTTTAGTCATGCCGGAGTCAATGAGTCATGAAAGAAGAAAATTATTTTCTGTTTTTGGATCAAAATTTGTGCTTACTTCTAAAGAGAAAGGAATGAAAGGAGCCATAGAAAAAGCTAATGAATTAGTAAATACAATACCTAATTCATGGATGCCAAGTCAATTTGAAAATAAATCAAATATAATTATCCATGAAAAAACTACAGGAAAAGAAATTGTAAAATCTTTTCCTGATGGAATAGATTATTTTATAACTGGAGTGGGAACTGGAGGTCATATAACAGGTATAGGAAATATTTTAAAAAAAATGTTTCCTAACATAAAAATTTTTTCTGTAGAACCTATGGAATCCCCAGTTATATTTGGGGGGATTTCAAATCCTCATGAATTACAAGGAATAGGAGCTGGATTTATTCCAACTATTTTAAATAGAAAATTATTGAATGGAACTTTTTTAATATCTAAAGATGAAGCATTTAATTGTGTTAGAAAAATGGCAAAAAAAGAAGGATTATTAGTTGGAATATCTACAGGAGCATCTATAGCGGCTATAGATAAAAATTTAAGTAAATTTCCTAAAAAATCAACAATTTTAACAATAAATTACGATACTGGAGAAAGATATATATCAGTTGATAATTTGTTTTAATTTTAATTTATAATAAAAATATATTTATTTTATGTTGTCTAATATGAGTATGAAGATATTATCTGATTTAATAAAAAAATCTTCTTTGAAAGAAATTATGTGGATTAATGGATATATTTCAGGAATTATATCTAAACTTATAGAAGAAAAGGAATTTATAAATAAAGAAAATAACGATGTTATTACATTAGTTTATTCTAGTGAAACTGGAAATGCAAAGAATTTAGCATTAAATATTTATAAAAAAATTAATGAAGAAAAATTAAAAATTAAATTATTAAATCTTGAAGACTATTGTTTATTTAATCTAGAAAAAGAATCTTATTTATTAATAGTGATTAGTACTCATGGAAATGGAGAACCTCCTAATTCAGGAAAAGATTTTTTTAATTTTATTCATAATAAAAATATTCGTATAAAAAATTTAAAATATAGTGTTTTAGCTTTGGGGGATAAATCATATGATACTTTCTGTAAAGCTGGAGATGATATAGACCAACGTTTAAAATTAATAGGAGGTGATAGAATATTGAAAATACAAAAATGTGATGTTTTTTATAAAAAAGAATCAGAAAAATGGATTAATAATATTATTAATTTTTTTAGAGAAAAAAATCATAAAAGTAAAAAATTAAATTTTAACATAAAAAAAAAAGAAAATCTAGGTATAATAGATAAAAATATATTACTGAATAATAATAAAAATAAAAATGTATATCATATCGAGATTTTAATTCCAAAAAATATTCAATATTCTCCAGGAGATGCTATCGGTATTTATCCTGAAAATGATTCAAATATTATTAATAAAATAATGAAATTACTTAATTTAAATATTAAAAAAAATTTTGATATTTTTCATAAGTTAAAAAATAAGGATATATACAATATACCTATAAAATATTTAAAAAATAAAAGTATAACATTTGGAATAAAAAATTTAGATCAATTAGATATTTTTACTATTATAAAAAATTTTTATTCTTTAAATAAAGAAAAATTTTTTATAGAAAATTTTATAGAAATTATGAATCCTATAAAACCTAGATTATATTCAATATCTTCTTCTTTAAAAAAACATGTCGATAAAATACATATAACTGTATTATTAAATAAATATAAATATAATGATAAGATTAAGTATGGTTATTGTTCAAATTTTTTGTCTAAATTGAAAAAGGGAGATAAGATTAATTTTTTTATTTATAAAAATAATTTTTTTAAGTTACCTGATCCTGATAAGGATATTATTCTTATAGGTCCTGGGACTGGAATTGCTCCTTTTAGAGCATTCTTATATGAAAGAGAGTCAATAAATGCATCAGGGAAAAATTGGTTATTTTTTGGAAATCAATATTATTCTAGAGATTTTTTATATAAATCAGAGATAGAAAATTGGAAAAAAAATGGATTATTATACCATGTTCATCTGGCATTTTCTAGAGATCAAAAAAACAAAATTTATATACAAGATAAAATATGGGAAAATAGAAAGGAATTTTTTTATTGGATAAAAAATGGAGCATATATATATATATGCGGAAAAAAAACTCCAATGAGTATAAATGTTGAAAAAATAATTTATCGTATTGTAGAAAATTTAGGAAAAGAAAATCCAGAATCATTTATTAGTAAAATGAAAAAAAATAAAAGATATTTAAAAGATGTTTATTGATCTTAATTATCCACAATTTATTATTTTTTTATTCTTCATCATAACGGTTTATTTTTTCATTTAATTCAATATTTTTTTTTTTATTTTCTGAAGATTCTACATTTTCTATAATTTCTTTTTTATTTTCATATTTTTTTGTATTAAATTCTTCTTGTTCTAAAAATTTATAATTGTCCTCATCACTATTAATTTCACATTTTTTCCAATTAAATTGATAATTTTTAGATTTTTTAAAAATAATTCTATAATCATAAATAAGATTAACATCATTATATAAATATTTTGTATAATATGCCCATATTGGTAATGCCATAGTTGCTCCTTGTCCTAATTTTATATTATCAAAATGAGAAAATCTATTTTCCCATCCTACCCAAATTCCAGTTGTTAAATTAGGAATTATTCCAATGAACCATCCATCGGAATTATCGTTTGTTGTTCCAGTTTTTCCTGCAATATTTCCTTCAATATTATATTTTTGTCTTATTCTTTTTGCAGTTCCATATTTTACTACTCCTTGCATTAAATCTAACATTATATAGGATATTTCCTCATTTAATACTCTTCTTTGAAAAAAATCTTTATTAATAATATTTCCATTTTTATCTTTTACTTTTAATAAAATAGTAGGTTTTACGTAATTTCCATAATTAGCAAATGTATTGAAGACTCCAGTCATTTCATATAAAGTTATATCTGCAGATCCTAATGAAATTGATGGATGTTCTGGGATAAAAGATGTTACCCCCATTTTTTTTGCTAAATCAATTACTGGTTTTGGAGTGATTTGTGATATTAAACGAGCAGATACAGTATTTATGGAATAAGCTAATCCATCTTTTAATGTTATAAATCCTCCATATTTACCATTATAATTTCTTGGGTACCAATCCCCTAATTGAAATTTTTCGTTAGAAATTTTTGTACAAGGAGTATAATGAAATTTACTAATCGCCGCTGCATATAAAATGGGTTTAAATATCGATCCAACTTGTCTTTGAGTTTGAGCAACATGATCATATTGAAAATGATTAAAATCGACACCGCCTACCCATGCTTTAATATATCCTGTAGATGATTCAACTGAAATAAGTCCTGCCTGTATAATACTTTTTTTATAACGAAGAAAATCCCATGGGGAAATTTTTACTTTTTTTGTTCCATTCCAAGTGAATAGTTCAATTGGTTTTATTTCTTGAAATTTTTGAAAAATTTTTTTTTCTGAAAATCCTTTTTGTTTTAATTCTTTATAAAAATTAGTTTGTTTCATTGCAGAAATTAATATTCTTTGTGTTTTTTTTATAGAAATATTTGAAAATGGAGCGTTTATATTATTTTTCTGCATAGAATCAAATAATAATTGTAATTTTTTTAAATGTTTTTTTACAGATTTTTCTGCAAAATCCTGCATTTTAGAATTGATAGATATATATATTTTAAGTCCATCAGAAATATTTAATTTTATTCCTGTTTTTTCTTTATATTCATCTAATAAATCTTGAACTTCTTTTTTTAAAAATTCTTTATAATAGGTGAATAATTCTGAATCATTTTTTCGCATATTAAATTTAATTTTAATAGGTTTTTTTGATTCAGAATTATATTGATTTTTATTTAAGAATTTATATTTTTTCATTTGATGTAATACTAGATTTCTTTGTTTTTTTGCTCTATCAGGATAACTCTTTGGATTATATAAAGATGGATTTTCTAGCATACCTATTAATATTGCACATTCTCCTAAATTGAGTTCTGAAATTTTTTTATCAAAATATGTAAGAGCAGCTGTACTAATTCCTTTTGCATTATATAAAAAATCGAATTTATTACAATACATTGTAATAAGTTCTTCTTTAGTATAACGTTTTTCTAATTCAATAGCCATTATCCATTCTAAAATTTTTTGATGAATTCTTTCAATTTTATTTTTTGCGGATGTTCCAGTAAAAAGAAGTTTAGCTAATTGCTGGGATATAGTACTACCCCCTCCTTTTTTTCCAAAAGAAAGAATTGCTCTAAGAATAGATTTTCCATCAATTCCAGAATGTTCTCTAAAACGTATATCTTCTTTTGCCAATAAAGCGTTAATTAAGTTTTTAGGTAATTCTCTATAACTTATTAAAGTTCTATTATCAGAACAAAATTTACCTAAAAATTTTCCATTAGAATCATATATTTTTGATCCAATTTCTATATTTGGATTATCTATTTCTTCAGAACTTGGTAGGTCTCCTAAATATCCTTTAGATGCAGAAAAAATAATTAAAAATATACTACTTATAATTAGAAAAAATAAAATCCAAAAATAAATAATGAATAAACGAAAATAATAATTTTGTTTTGAATTTTTTTTATTCACGTATGTAAAAATTAATTATTTATATTATTACACGTGATAAAATTTATATTTATAGATCAATCATATTATGTATTATGATTGATTAGATAGTTTTTACAAACAAATTGATTCTTGGTTATTATCATTTTTTTTAAATTTATTTAATTTTTATACCATAAAAACATGATTTTTTATATAAGAAAACTACATTTGTTTTTTTACATCAATTTTTATAGGAATACCTTTATTTATAAATTTTTACATAAAAAATTTAAATCAAAATTAGTAAAAATTTTTTTATCTATTAAATAATAATATAAATCCAATTAAATTATCAATATTTATATAAATTTAGTTATGATCTGATTATATATTTTATTAAGTATATTGATCAATAGAGAATTGCATAATCTTACCAAATTCCTATCTAATTTTGTACATCATTTATATTCGTATTTTAAATGTTATTAGTTAACTAATTTTTTATTAAGATATTTAAAATTTATTTTTTTTTTAAAAATTTTATTACGCTTACTAATTTTTTCAGTTTAAATTTGATACAATATATTACGAAATAATGAAAATATTAACAAAAAAGATAGCTGTATTTCCAGGAACTTTTGATCCAATAACTTTAGGACATTGTGATATTGTAATTAGGTCTTTAAATTTATTTGATAAAGTAATTATAGCTATTGGAAATAATTCAAGTAAAAAAAATATGTTTTCTGTAAAAAAAAGAAAAAAATGGATACGTGATTCTTTTTCGGAAAAGAAAATTTTTTCTAAAATAGAAATAGATTCCTTTAAAGGATTAACTATATCTTTTTGTAAAAAAAGAAAAATAAAATTTTTATTGAGGGGAATTCGAAATCAAATTGATTTCGAATTCGAAAAAAATATGTTTTTTATAAATAAAATTTTGGAAAAACAATATGATATTGAAACAATTTTTTTATTATCTTCTTATGAAAAATCACATATTAGTTCTTTTTTTGTAAGAAGTATTATAAAAAATGGGGGTGATTATACTTTATTTGTTCCTCCATCTGTAAGGATAGACTAAAAAATATTTTATTATTTTTTAATCCAATTTAAAATAATTCTTTTTTTTTCTATATCTATATTTATTAATTTAACTTTAACTTTATCACCTAATAAATAAGATTTTTTATTATTTTTTCCAATAATACTATATCCATTGGAATCTAAAGTATAGTTATCTTCTTCAATATCACGAAATTTTATTAAACCTTCTGTTTGAAATGATATTAAATCAATATAAACTCCCCACTCTGTAAATCCAGTTATAATTCCATCAAATTCTTGTCCTAAAAAATTTGTTAAGAATTTTATTTGTATATATTTTAGAAAATCTCTTTCAACATCTATAACTATACGTTCTTTATAACTACAATATTGTGATTGTTTTTCGTAAAAATCTATAGATTTTATTTTTTTATAATTATTTACTAAATAATAATTTAGTAATCGATGTGCTATCATATCAGAATATCTTCTAATTGGAGAAGTAAAATGAGTATAATGAATAAAAGATAATCCATAATGTCCAATATTTTTTGTTGAATATTTAGCTTTGTTCATAGATCGTAAAATCAAATTTTCAATCATATTTTGTTCAGGTTTACCTTTTATTTTTTTTAATAAATAATTAATAGAATTTTTAATATTTTTTAAATCTAAAAAATAACCTAGAGGTTGTATAATTTTTTTTAAAAAAAATATTTTTTCATAATCTGGCTTATCATGAATTCTGTATATATAAGGTTTTTTTATTATTCCATTTGATTTTAAACTAACAAATTCTGATATTTTTTTATTAGTTAATAACATGAACTCTTCTATTATAGAATGAGCTTCATTATTTTTTTCTAAAATTATAGATATTGGATTTTTTTTATGATCTAATTGAAATTTCACTTCAATTCTATCTAAAAAAATAGATCCATTATTCAATCTATTTTTAATTAAAATTTTAGATAAAAAAAATAAAGTATTAATTTCTTTATAAAAAGATCCTTTTTTTTCATTTATTATTCTTTGTACTTCATCATATGAAAATTTTTTATTAGATCTTATAATTGTTTTTCCAATCCAACTTTTTAATACTTCTCCTTTTTCATTCATATTAAATATTACAGAAAAACCTAATTTATCTTTTTTAGGTTTTAAAGAACAAAGTTCATTAGATAATAAATTAGGTAACATAGGTATTACCTTCTCTGATAAATATATTGATGTATTTCTTATATAAGCTTCTCTATCTAATTCACTATCTTCTTTAATAAAATGAGTGACATCAGATATATGGACACCTATTTCCCAAATTTTATCACGAATTTCTCTAATAGAAATTGCATCATCAAAATCTTTTGCATTTTTTGGATCTATAGTAAATGTATTAATATTTCTCATATCTTTTCTATATTCTAATATAGATTTAGAATTAAAAATTCCTTTTGAAAATATTTTCTTTGCTTCATCTTTTATTTTTTTAGAAAATTTATAAGAAATTTTATATTCATTTAGTAAAGAATAGAGTTCAGTTTTGTATTCACCAATTTTCCCAAATACTTTTAAAATTTTTCCTATAGGAAATTGAACATTTTGGGGCCAAGAAATTATTTTTACCAAAACTTTGTCATTATGTTTATATTTATTTGATTTTATACTAGGTATATTAATAATAATTTTATTACAGACAATAAAATTTTTATAAGATTTGACACGATTAGACGGATCAATATAATTGGAAAAATTATTGTTAGAATTTATTTTTAAAATACCAATAAATTTTTTTGTTTTTCTTTTTAATATTTTTATTACTTCCCCTTTTATTTTTACTTTATTAATATTTTTTTTAAACCTTATTTTTACTATATCTCCTTCTAAAGATCTATTAACTTTGTTTTTAGGAATAAAAATGGTTTTATTATTTTTTTCTATTTTTACAAAAGCATAACCTTGATTAGTTATGTTAATCACACCATTGTTATAATTATAATTTTTTCGATTTATTTTTAAACGAATTTTATTTTTTTTATTTTTTAATTTCATGACAAAAAAAATTTTATTATAAAAATATTTTAGATAGTTTTTTTTAATTAAATTTTATTTATATCCTCATCAATTGGAGATTATTTTTTATATTTGTAGTTATCCTTTGTTTTATATATTTCAAAAAAAAATAAAATCCTTAAAAAGATGACAGGTAAACGCATATTATATGTTTCTTCATATTTGTTTCCTTTTTCTTCAAAAAATTCAATTTCCTTATCAGTATTAAAAACTATTAAATTTATGCAATCTGTAGGAAATGATGTACGAATATTTATGCCTAGATTTGGAATAATCAATGAAAGAAGACATCAATTACATGAAGTAATTCGTTTGTCTGGTATGAATTTAATAATTAATGATGTATATCAACCTCTTTTAATAAAAGTTGCTTCTATTCCTGATGTTAGACTGCAAGTTTATTTTATAGATAATGAAGAATACTTTAAAAGAAAAGCTATTGATGAAGATGAAAATGGTGTCTTTTTTAAAGATAATGATGAAAGAGCGCTTTTTTTTGCAAAGGGAGTACTAGAAACTGTAAGAAAATTAAATTGGAAACCGGATATTATCCATTTATACGGATGGATTAGTTTTTTTATTCCTTTATATTTAAAAAAATATTTTAACAATGATCTTATATATAAAAATACAAAAGTAATTTCATCTATTTATAATAAACCATTTAATGGTATTCTTAATAAAGACATAATAAATAAAATAAAATTCGATGGAATTGAATCCGAAAAATTAAATTTTTTAAAAAATCCAGATTATATTAATCTTACAAAATTATGTATATATTTTTCTGATGCAATAATAAAAGGAGATGTTTCGTTTCATGATGAAATAAAAGATTTTATAGATAAAAATAAATTATTAGTATTAAAATATTCTAAATTAGATAAAATTGAAACGATTTATCAACAATTTTATAAAAAAATCAATGAATAAAATTAAAAAATATTTTTAATTTTAACTAGAATAATGTGTGGAATCATTGGATACTTAGGGTATAGAGAGGTTTATCCTATTCTTATTAATGGATTAAAAAAATTAGAATATCGTGGTTATGATAGTTCTGGTATTTCTATTTTCTATAAGAATGGATATAGTTTGTTTAAAACAAAAGGAAAAGTAAATGATTTAGAGAAAAAAATTGATTTTTTAAAAAAAAAAAACAAATTAAATGGTACCGTTGGTATAGGACATACCAGATGGGCAACACATGGAGAACCAAATGATGTTAATGCTCATCCTCATGTATCTAATTCAAATAACATTGTTATGATTCATAATGGAATTATAGAAAATTATCATTCCATAAAAATTTTTTTATTAAAAAATGGTTTTACTTTCAACAGTAAAACTGATACAGAAGTTCTAGTAAATTTAATTGAATACATAAAATATGAAAATAATCTATCATTAGAAGAAGCTGTTAGAATTTCTTTAAATGAAACTATTGGAGCTTATTCTATTGCTATTTTGGAAAAATCGAACCCAGAAACAATTATCATTGCTAAACTAGGTAGTCCATTGATTATAGGTATTGGTAAAGAAGAATTTTTTATAGCTTCTGATCCAATACCATTTATAAATTATACAAAAAATGTTATTTATATGAAAGATGGAGAAATGGCAATTTTAAAAAAAAATAAAGAATTAGATCTAAGAAAAATCATTAATAATCATAAGCTTCATCCAATTATAAAAAAATTAAAAATAAATCTAGAAGAAATTGAAAAAGGAGAATATAAACATTTTATGTTGAAAGAAATATATGAACAACCAAAAACAATATTAGATACTCTACGAGGTAGATTATTAATTTCTAATGAAATTATTTATATAAATGGAATTAAGTCTAATAAAGAAAAATTTATTAATGCAACATCTATTATCATAGTGGCTTGCGGTACATCATGGCATGCAGGTTTAATTGGTGAATATTTATTAGAAAAATATACACGTATTCCAGTTGAAGTTGAATATGCTTCGGAATTTATATATAGAAATCCTATTCTTAGTAAGAAAGATATTGTTATTGTAATTTCTCAATCAGGAGAAACAGCTGATACTTTATCAGCTTTAAAATTAGCTAAAAAAAGGGGGGTATTTGTTTTTGGTATTTGTAATGTAGTGGGATCTTCTATTGCTAGAAATGTAAATGCAGGAGTTTATATTCATGCTGGTCCAGAAATAGGAGTAGCATCTACAAAAGCTTTTACTTCTCAAATTACTATATTAACTTTAATAGCTTTAAAAATAGCTAAATATAAATCCACTATTGATAATTTTTTTTACAAAAAAATTTGCAAAGAACTTAGTTTAATTCCAGAAAAAATAAGTCATATTATAAATAATCATAATTCTATTAAAAATATATCTAATAAATTATATTATATAAATAATTTTATTTATTTAGGAAGGGGTATAAATTTTCCAGTAGCATTAGAAGGAGCATTAAAATTAAAAGAAATATCCTATATTCATGCAGAAGGGTTACCTGCAGCTGAGATGAAACATGGCCCTATGGCCTTAATTGATGAAAACATTCCTGTTATTGTGATTGCTCTTATTAAATCAAATTGTTATAAAAAAATATTAAATAATATTCAGGAAATTAAAGCTAGAAAAGGAAAAATTATAGCATTAATCAACGAAGAAGATGTTCAAGTACAAATGTTAGCTGACTATGTTATAAAAATTCCTAATACAGTAGAAGAATTAAGTCCATTAATAACAGCAATACCTCTTCAATTACTAGCTTATCAAATTGCTTCTTTACGTGGAAAAAATATAGATCAACCTAGAAATTTAGCAAAATCTGTAACTGTAGAATAATATTTAATTTTTTTTATTTTATTTATATATTCTTTTAATGCCATTGCCATAGATAAAAACCTGGAATTTGGGACCTGTATTTCTATTTTTAATCCAGCTTTATATGCGGCATCTAAAGTATTTTTTCCAAAAGTTGCAATTTTAGTCTTTTTTTGGTTAAAATTTGGAAAATTGTCAAATAAAGACTTAATTCCAGAAGGACTAAAAAAAACTAAAATATCATAGTAAAATATATCTTTTATATCAGATAAATCATTTGAAATAGTTTTATATAAAATAGCTCTTCTCCAAAAAATATTTAATTTTTTTAACATGTTTGGAATAACATAAGATAATATATCTGATGATGGTAAAAGAAATTTTTCACTAGAATTATTTATTATATATGGTATTAATTCTGAAAAATTTTTTATACCAGTATAAATTTTTCTCTTTCTATAAGTAATATATTTTTGCAAATAAAAAGCTATTGATTCTGTTTTACAAAAATATTTCATAGTAATAGGAACTGTAAATCTCATAGAATTCGCGATCCTAAAGTAGTGATCTACAGATTTTTTACTTAAAAAAATAATTGCATTAAAATCAGAAAAATTAATTTTTTGTTTTCTTACATAAGATGATGATACATCTATTATTTTTGTAAAAGATTTGTAATGTATTTTTACATTTTTTTTTTTACTAAGATCTAAATATGGAGAATTAGATTTAATAGAAATAGATTGTGAAATAAGAATGTTCATTCAGTTATTTAATATAAATGTTACATAATTTGAGGCACAGAGCGGAATCGAACCGCTTTTAAAGGTTTTGCAGACCTCTGCCTTATCCATTCGGCCACAGTGCCTATTCCTTTAATACTTTAAATAAAAAAAAATTAAAAAAATATTATATTTTTTCCTCCATTATTATACAGAATTTATCCATTATTCCATTTATTGGAGGATTTTCTTTACATATTTTTATTTTTGTATATTTTATTTTATTTATTTTATTAATTCTTTTAATTATTCTTTTTGCTAGAAATTCCATTATCTTAGATGGTATTTTCATTTCTTCTTCAACTATCTTATAAAGAAAAATATAATCAACAGTTTCAGATATATCATCATTAATAGGGTCTTTAATATCTATTTTTACTTCTAATTTTATAGAAAAATTAGATCCAACTAATTTTTCTTCTGGAAAACAACCATGAAATCCGAATAATCTTATATTATCTAATATGATTAACCCCAATTTATTTTATTGAATTTTTATAATTGTTTTCTACTTCTTTCCAATTTATTATTTTCCAAAAAGAATATATATAATCTGATCTTCTGTTTTGATATTTAAGATAATAAGCATGTTCCCATACATCTAAACCTAATATAGGAATTCCATCACATTCTGATCCATACATAATAGGATTATCTTGATTATGTGTACTACATATACTTAATTGATTATTATTATTTACACATAACCATGCCCATCCAGATCCAAATATTTTTAATGCAACATCTGAAAACTTTTTTTTAAAGTTTTCTATCGAATCAAAATTTTCATTTAATATATTACTAAAATATTTACTTGGTAAAGTAAATTTTAATGAAGGAATTAATATTTTCCAAAATAAATTATGGTTATAAACCCCCCCTCCATTATTTTTTATAATTGGAGACTCAATATGCGATCTTCTTAAGATTTCATCTATAGAAAGATCTTTCATATCGGTATTTATAATTGAATTATTCAAATTATTAATATAAGTAAAATGATGTTTTTTATAGTGAATTTCCATAGTTTTTGCATCAATATATGGTTCAAAATCCTTATATGAATATGATAATTTTGGAAGTTTAAATAACATAAATTTTAATTAGTATTAATTTATTACAAATATAATTAAAAACTTGATTTTTTATAAACTTATTGCATTTATTCCTGGTAAAGTTTTATTTTTTATAAATTCTAACATAGCTCCACCTCCAGTAGACAAATAACTAATTTTAGTTATACTTTTTATCATTTTTAATGCAAGTATAGAATCTCCACCACCTACTACAGTAAATGCATTATTTCTTCTTTTTATAATTGCTTTTGCAATTGAAATTGTTCCTATAGAAAAAATTTTTTTTTCAAATAGTCCCATTGGACCATTCCATAATATAGTTTTAGATTTATTAATAATATTACAAAAATTTTTTATAGAATTAGGTCCTATATCTAATCCTTTCCAATTATTTGGTATAGAATGAATAGGTACAATTTTTATATTATTATCATCATTAGATTTTATAGCAATAACATCATATGGAAAATAAATAATATTTTTAATTTTATTTTCGTATAAAATTTCTTTTATTAATTGTATTTTAGATTGAATATTGTCAATAATAGAATTTCCAACATTTCCTCCATCTATTTTTATAAATGGATATGACATACCTCCACCTATCAATAAATAATCGGCAAATTTCATAAAATTTTTTATAAAATTTATTTTTGATTCTATTTTTGCTCCACCTAATATAATAGTAATAGGGCTATTTATTTTTTTTGAAAAAAAAATACTTAAATTAAGTATTTCTTTTTTCATTAAAAGACCTATACATTTTTTATTAAAAAATTTTGGTAATATTGTTATTGATGAATGTTCTCTATGAGAAGCTCCAAACGCATCATTTACATAAATATCTCCATATTTTGATAAAATATATGAAAATTGTTTATCGCCATTCTCTTCTTCTTTATAAAAACGTAAATTTTCTAATAAAATAATTTCTCCATTTTTAAGATTTTTAATTTTTTCTTCTGTTGAATTTCCTATTACTTTATCACAAAAGAAAATATATTTTTTTAATTTTTTTGATAAAATTGGTATTAAAAATTTTAAAGAATATTTATTGTTAAATACACCTTTAGGTCTTCCAAAATGAGATATAATAACAATTTTTCCTTTATCAAATAGTATTTTATTAATAGTAGGTAATGAATAATTAATACGTGTTTCATCCGTAATTTTTCCATATTGATTAATAGGAACATTATAATCTACTCTCAATAAAACTGTTTTATCTTTAAAATTAAAATCATTTACATCTTTAATCTTTTTCATAAAATTTTATTCGACTGTTTTATGTTAAAATTAAAAAAATATGAAAAATTTTTTATTATATTGCATTTAAGTAAAAAAATTAATGATAATATCAATTGGTTCAGATCATACAGGAATAGATCATAAATGTTTAATAAAAAATTTTTTAAAAAAAAAAGGATATAAAATAATGGATTTTGGTTTTAATGAAAGAAATGGTAAAAAAGTGGATTATCCAGATTTTATTCATCCTACGGTTAAATATGTAAATGATGGAATTGCCCATTTTGGCATAGTAATATGTGGAACAGGAAATGGAGCAGCAATGATTGCTAATAAATATAAAAGAATTCGTGCAGCTTTAGTATGGAATAAAGAAATAACTGTCTTAGCAAGGAAACATAATGATGCAAATGTAATCAGTTTACCTGCTCGTTTTATAAAAAAAAGCAAAATATTAGAAATTATAAAAATATTTTTTATAACAAATTTTGATGAAGGAAGACATAGAAAAAGAATAGACAAAATACCAATTAACTCTTAATTGAATTTATTCCCTAGTAGCTCAGTTGGTTAGAGCACCTGACTGTTAATCAGGGTGTCGTTGGTTCGAATCCAACCTAGGGAGTTTTATAATTTTATTTAATTGTTAATTTTTAATAAAATTAGATACTATTTTAAATATTTTATTTTTTGTTTTTTCTAAATTTTTATTTAAGATAATAAAATCAAAAAAATTAGCATAATTATTTTCTTCTTCTACTTTTTTTAAACGAATTTTTATTTTTTCATAATCATCAGATTTTCTATTAATAAGTCTTTTTTCCAATTCTTTTTTAGTATTTGTTAATATAAATATAGATATAGATTGTTTTTTATATAATTTTTTTAAATTTATACTTCCTTTAACGTCAACATCAAATAAAATATTTTTTTTTATTTTACATATATGATTTATTTCATCTTTTAATGTACCATAAAAAATATTTTTATAAACTTCTTCCCATTCTATAAATTGATGTTTTAGTATTTTTGATTTAAAAATTTTTTTAGAAATGAAATGATAATCTTTTCCATTTTTTTCATTTATTCTAATTTTTCTTGTTGTACATGATATTGATAATTTTAGATTTGAAATTTTTGATATAAGATAATTTGATATCGTAGTTTTTCCACTACCAGATGGTCCAGATAAAATAATTATTTTTCCTTGTTTCATCATTAATATATAAATTTGTTTTTTTAAATTTATTTATGAAATTGAGAATAGGAATAGTTGGAGCTACCGGAATGGTAGGACGTGTAATAATGGATATTCTTGAGAAAGAAACAATTTTATTTGATTTATATTTATCTGCATCCAATCGTTCTATTGGAAAAGAAATATTTTTTAAAGGAAAAAGTTATAAAATAATTGGGATAAATGAGTTAATTTTAAAAAAACCTAATATTGTTTTATTTTCAGCTGGATCAAAAATATCTAAAAACTGGGCTAAAAAATTTTCTAATATTGGATCTTTTGTTATAGACAATTCATCTGCATGGAGAATGGATCCTGAAAAAAAATTAATTATACCAGAAGTAAATGATTTTCTATTAAAGAAAAAAGATAAAATTATTTCTAATCCAAATTGTTCAACTATACAATTAGTAATGGTCTTACATCCTTTACATAAAATTTTTTCTATAGATAGAGTAATTGTTTCTACTTATCAATCAGTTACGGGAACAGGAAAAAAAGCTTTAGATCAATTAGAAGAAGAAAAATCAAAAGGATTCTCTAATAAAAAAATATATCCATATCCTATTCATCAAAACGTCATTCCACAATGTGATAATTTTACTAACAATGGATATACTTTAGAAGAGATGAAATTAATAAATGAGACAAAAAAAATAATGAATGATAATAATATTTCTATAACTGCGACTTCAGTTAGAGTACCTGTTATAGGAGGTCATTCCGAGAGTGTTAATATAACATTTAAAAAAAATATAAATATAAATTATATAAAAGAAATTTTAATGAAAACAAAAGGTATAGTAGTTCAAGATAAACCTGAGAATAATATTTATCCAATGCCAATTTTTTCTCATGGAAAAGATGAAGTTTTTGTTGGTAGAATTAGAATGGATAATTCTTATTTAAATTCTATCAATATTTGGATTGTATCGGATAATCTAAGAAAAGGATCTGCAACTAATGCTATTCAAATAGCAAAATTTTTAATTAAAAAAAAATATGTTTAATTATTAGTTTTTATAACTATGGTATATTCTCCTAATATATTTTTTTTTTTATCTTTATAAAAAGATAAAACATCTTTTATATTGCCTCTTACAGTATTTTGATGAATTTTAGAAATTTCTTTACATAAAACAACATATGTTTTAATACCAAAAAAAATTTTTATATCATTTAATGTTTTTAATAGTCTATAGGGAGATTCATATAGAACAATAGTTCTATTTTCTTTAGATAAGTTTTCTAGTTTAATATTTCTTTTTTTTTTTGGTAAAAAACCAATAAATATAAATTCATTTATTGGAATCCCAGAAATTACTAATGATGGAATTAATGCAGTAGCACCTGGTAAACAATCTACATATATAGATAATTCTATACAACGTCTAATCAGTAAATATCCTGGATCAGAAATACCAGGGGTTCCGGCATTAGATATTAATGCAATATTTTTTCCTTCTTTTATTTTTTTAGTAATAAATGGAATAATTTTATGCTCATTATGTATATGATATTTGATTAAATTTGTTTTTATATTGTAAAATTTTAATAATTTATTAGATATTTTATAACTTTCTACTAATATTAAACTAACTTCCTTTAGAATTCTTATACTTCTAAAAGAGAAATCTTCTAAATTTCCTATAGGAGTAGGAACTATATATAACATAATTTTTAATAAAATGTTGTTAAAAAATTTTTTTAAATCTAAAAATCGTTAATGATTCTTAATATATTGGTTATTAATTTTTTCTTATTTTTTTATTATTTATTATTTGCTATGAAATAGATAATAATGAAAGGTAAACAATATATATTTAGAAGTCACTTAGTTTCTGGAGAAATAATTTTTAAATATGATTTAGATGGTTATTTAAGAGAAATTATTTTTCCAAAAAAATTATCTTTATCTCATTATAGATGGATTGGTAAATATTTACCATATAACGAGTCTATTATTAATAAAATGAAGGAATCAAAATCATCTTTTTCTATAGAGGAAATACCTACAGATTTATCATTTAATCGATTTTGGACAGATTATAAATATAAAGTAGGAAAGAAAAAGATGGCTGAAAATATATGGAATAGAATGTCTTTATCCGATAGAGTTAAAGCATTATCTTATATCCCTACATATTTGGATCATGTTAGAAGAACTGGACATGATCAAGCCTATCCTACTACTTATTTAAATCAAAAATATTTTGATAATTAGTTATTATTTTTTTTCGTAATTATTAATAATCTTAATAGCTTTTTTTAAATCAATTAAATTTTTAAAAAACTCTTCTTTTTCAATTGATATTAATTTATTATTATATTGAATATATATATTATATTTATTCATTTTCAATACAATTTCTTTGTTTTTAAAAAATCCTATAGATTTTGGTAAATTAATAATTTTTATAGCATCATCAAAAGATATAGAATCAATTTTATGACTATTTAATAAAGGAAAAAATTTTGGTTTTTCTTTTTTTTTATTAAAATCTCCTAGTTGTATAACTGGTCCAAATTTAGCTATTCTTGAATATATTTTTTTATTAGATTTAGGATCTATACCAATAAAATTTTTATTATAAATTTTTTTAACATTACTATTGACATAAGATAATTTTTTATAAAAATCTTTATAAAAATCCTTTACAACATTTACCCAATTTATATTGCCTTTGGCAACATCATCAAACTTTTTCTCTAAATTAGCAGTAAAATTATAATTTATTATTTCTTTAAAATATTTTTTTAAAAAATTAGTTATTAATATCCCCATTTCTGTAGGAATAAATTTATTTTTTTCTATTTTAATTTTATATTCGTTAATATTAGATATACTATTGCTTTTTTCTTTTAAAGTGAAAGTTTCATATAATATTTTTTCTTTAATAATTTTTTGAATATTAACATAATTTCTTTTTTGAATAGTAAAGATTATTGGGACATAAGTAGAAGGCCTTCCTATTCCAAAATTTTCTAAATCTTTAACTAAAGATGATTCATTATATCTGTATAAATTATTTTTTATAATTTGTTTAGCTATAATTTCTTTTCTTTCTAACAAAGAACCTTTTTCTAATTTAAAAGAGAAAACATTATTTTTATTTTTAATATTACTTATTTTCATATAACCATCAAATTCAATAATTTTTTCATTTCCAATAAAAAAATTATTAAATGAAGAAAATTTTATATAAAAAAATTTTTTTTTAAAAATAGTATCTTTCATTTGACTCATAATAGTACGATTCCATATTAATTTATAAAGCTTTTTTTCATTTTCATTTAATGATTCCAGATATTTATTTTTATAATTAATGATTGTAGGACGAATCGCTTCATGAGATTCTTGAGAAAATTTATTTGATGATTGATTTACTTTAATTAATAAATATTTATGACCATAAGTTTCTTCTATATATTCTTTTATTTTTGATATAATAAAAGAAGACAATTTTTGATTATCTGTACGAATATAAGTAATAAAACCTTTTTCATATAATCCTTGTGCAAGGTACATTGTTTTTGATATAGAAAATTTTAATTGATTAAATGATTCTTGTTGAAGAGAAGATGTAGTAAATGGTTTTGGAGATGATCTTTTTTCATAACTTTCTGTAATTTTTTCTATAACGAAATTATTATGAAGACATAATTTCATTAATTCTTGAACTTTATTTTTATCTTCTATATTTTTATTTAATTTTGTATGAATAATTTGATCACTATTTTTAATTTTAAAAACCCCATTTATTTGATACGTCCTAATTGGAATTATGTTTTTTATCTTATTCTCTCTTTCTACAATTAATCTGAGAGCAACAGATTGAACTCTTCCTGCAGAAAGTTTAGGTTTAATTTTTTTCCATAATAAAGGAGATAATTGAAATCCTACTAACCTATCTATAATTCTTCTTGTTTGTTGTGAATAAACTAAATTAAAATTTATAGATCTAGGATTTTTAATAGATTTTATTATTGAATTTTTTGTAATTTCATTGAAAACAATTCTTTTATATATTTTTTTTGGAAAAAAAAATATTTTTTTAATTTGATATGCAATAGCTTCTCCTTCACGATCTTCGTCCGAAGCTATCCAAATTATTTTAAAATTTTTTACTAATATTTTTAAACTTTTTACTAAATTGTTTTTTTTTTTTAATATAACATAATCAGGATTAAAATTATTTTCAATTTGAATTCCTATTTTTTTTTCTGGTAAATCCATTATATGTCCATAACTGGAAACAACATAATAATTTGATCCTAAAAATTTTTGTATTGTCTTAGCTTTGGTTGGGGATTCTACAATAACTAAATTTTCTTTCATTTTTTTTATTTATTTCTTTTAACAATAAATTTTGTCATAATCTTTAATGATTCTTTAATTGTTCCTTCAGGATATAATTCTAATATTTTTAATGCTTTATTATAAAAAACCATCATTTTTTTTTTAGCATACCTTATTCCTCCATACTTATTGACAATAAATATTATATCCTTTCTTTTTTTTTCATTATAATTTTTCATGAAATATAAAATTGAACTTTTATCATTTTTAGATGCTTTTTTAATAGTATAAATAATAGGTAGTGTTATTTTTTTTTCTTTAAAATCAATTCCTATTGGTTTTCCTATATCATTATTATCTTCATAATCAAATAAATCATCTTTTATTTGAAATGCAATTCCAATAAGAGTTCCAAATTTTCTCATATTTAATATATCTTTATTATTAGCATTAACAGATATTGCTCCACATTCACAAGATGCTGCAATTAAATTGGCAGTTTTTTTATAAATAATTTGATCATAAATTTTTTCAGTAATATCATAAGATTTATCTATTTGCAATAGTTCTCCTTCACTCATATTATTAATCGTTCTACAAATAATTTTTAATAAATCCAAATAATTATTATTACTGGCTACTAATAAACTTTTAGATAAAAGATAATCTCCGATCAATATCGCTATTTTATTTTTCCATATGGAATTTATAGAAGAAAAACCTCTTCTTAAGTTACTGTTATCAATTACATCATCATGAACAAGTGTAGCGTTGTGTACTAATTCTATTAAATATGCTGTATGATAAGTTTTTTTTTGTATTACGCCCAACATTTTAGCAATTAAAAAAACAAATATAGGACGAATCATTTTTCCTTTTTTTTTTAAAATATAATTACTAATCTCATTTATAAGATCAACATCACTTTTTATTACATTAAAAAATTCTTTTTCAAAATTTTGAATTTCTTTTTTTATAGGTTTTTTTGCCTTTTCCAAAAATTTTTTCATAATATCAAACTTTTTTATAAAATCAACATTACATCTCCATATGAATAAAATCTATATTTTTTTTGTATTGCTATTTTATACGCATTCATAATTAAATCAAAACCTGCAAAAGCAGCTGTCATCATAATTAATGTTGATTTTGGCATATGAAAATTTGTAATCATAGAATTAGCAATACTAAAATCATAAGGGGGAAAAATAAATTTATTAGTCCATCCAGAAAATGGATTAAGATATTTATCAGAAGATATAGAGCTTTCTATTGCTCTCATAGAAGATGTACCTACAGCACAAATTCTTTTTTTATTTTTTATTGTTTTATTAATTATATCACATGATGTTTTGTTTATAAAACATTTTTCAGAATCCATTTTATGTTTTGATATATCTTCTACCTCTACTGGAATAAAACTTCCTAAACCTAAATGAAGAGTAATTTCTACTAAATTAACTCCTTTTAGTTCTAATTTTTTTAACAAATATTTGGAAAAATGTAATCCAGCTGTAGGAGCCGCAACAGATCCTTCTTTTGTAGCATATACAGTTTGATATCGTTTTTTATCAATTTCTTCTGGATCTCTATTTATATATTTTGGAAGTGGAGTTTGACCTATTTCTTTTATTTTTTTTATAAGACTATTATAATTTCCTGGGAAATTAAGTTGTAAAATTCTTCCTCTGGAGGTTGTATTATCTATTACTTCTCCAGATAATTCAGATCCAAAATTTAATTTGTTACCTACTCTAACTTTTCTAGCTGGATCAACTAAAACATCCCATGTTCTATCTTTTTGATCTAATTCTCTAAGTAAAAAAACTTCTATTTTTGCTTCTGTTTTTTCTTTATTTCCAAATAATCTTGCAGGAAATACTTTTGTATTATTTAATATTATAGAATCTCCTTCATTAAAATAATGATGTAAATCTTTAAATAATTTGTGTTCAATTTTTTTATCATTTTTATGAATTATCATGAGTTTAGACTCATCTCTTTCTTGAGATGGAAATTTAGCAAGAAGATCAAGAGGATTTTCAAAATTAAAATCTGAAGTTTTCATAATTGAATGAAGTTTTTTTAATTTTTTAATTCTTTACGTAATTATTTTAGTCATTACTACAATACTTACCTTAAAGAAAAAAAATACAATATATAATATTTTTTTATCAGAAAAAAAATATGTATAATTGCATTGCTTGATATTTGGTTTGTCTATATTATTTTGATAATTCATTATCATATTGTTCTTTGTCAATTAAATTATTTATATATTTTTATTATTTTTTATTTTTTTATACTTTAATAAAGTGTATAAATAAATATTTTAAGAATTAAAAACATAGAAAAAGCTTCTAGCTAATAGTCAAGGATCCTTTAACAAATTTTTCAAAAATTTTTACAACGGAGAGTTTGATCCTGGCTCAGGATGAACGCTAGCGGCGGGCTTAACACATGCAAGTCGAGGGGCAACATAAATTATATTTATATAATTTGATGGCGACCGGCGAACGGGTGCGTAATACATACGTAACCTACCTTTTGCAAGAAGATAGCTTGAGGAAACTCAAATTAATATTCTATAATATGATGTTATCGCATGATTTCGTCATTAAAGCAGAAATGTGGCAAAAGATGGGCGTATGCCTGATTAGTTAGTTGGTGAGGTAATGGCTTACCAAGACTACGATCAGTAGGGGGCCTGAGAGGGTGATCCCCCACACTGGTACTGAGACACGGACCAGACTCTTACGGGAGGCAGCAGTGAGGAATATTGGTCAATGGAGGAAACTCTGAACCAGCCACGTCGCGTGCAGGAATAAGGCCTTAACAGGTTGTAAACTGCTTTTGTTTAGGAATAAAGATTTTTACTTATTAAAAATTTTGAATGTACTATACGAATAAGTGTCGGCAAACTCCGTGCCAGCAGCCGCGGTAATACGGAGGACACAAGCGTTATCCGGATTTATTGGGTTTAAAGGGTGCGTAGGCTGTTTATTAAGTCAGTAGTGAAATATTACAGCTTAACTGTTAAAATTGCTATTGATACTGATGAACTTGAGTTAGATTGGAGTAGCTGGAATGTGTGGTGTAGCGGTGAAATGCATAGATATCACACAGAACACCGATCGCGAAAGCAGGTTACTAAGTCTACACTGACGCTGAGGCACGAAAGCGTGGGGAGCAAACAGGATTAGATACCCTGGTAGTCCACGCTGTAAACGATGATCACTAGTTGTTGGATATTTTTATTCAGTGACCAAGCGAAAGTGATAAGTGATCCACCTGGGGAGTACGGTCGCAAGGCTGAAACTCAAAGGAATTGACGGGGGCCCGCACAAGCGGTGGAGCATGTGGTTTAATTCGATGATACGCGAGGAACCTTACCAAGGTTTAAATGAACTACGAATAAGCTAGAAATAGTTTAGTCTTCGGACGGAGTGCAAGATGCTGCATGGTTGTCGTCAGCTCGTGCCGTGAGGTGTTGGGTTAAGTCCCTCAACGAGCGCAACCCTTGTTGTTAGTTGCCAACGAATAATGTCGGGGACTCTAACAAGACTGCCGACGTAAGTCGAGAGGAAGGTGAGGATGACGTCAAATCATCACGGCTCTTATACCTTGGGCTACACACGTGCTACAATGGTCGGTACAAAGGGTTGCTACTGAGTAATCAAAAGCTAATCTCTAAAAACCGATCTCAGTTCGGATTGGAGTCTGCAACTCGACTCTATGAAGATGGAATCGCTAGTAATCGCATATCAGCCATGATGCGGTGAATACGTTCCCGGGCCTTGTACACACCGCCCGTCAAGCCATGGAAGTCGGAGATACCTAAAATCGGTAACCGTAATAAGGAACTGCTTAAGGTAAAATCGATAACTGGGGCTAAGTCGTAACAAGGTAGCCGTACCGGAAGGTGCGGCTGGAACATCTCTTTTTTAGAGTTTTTGTTTTAAAGAATTCTTAACAAATATGTTAGTTACAGAAGCTTTTTCATTTTTAATTTAGACAAAGAAACCTAAGAGATTGATTATAAAATCAGTCTCGTAGCTCAGATGGTTAGAGCGCTACACTGATAATGTAGAGGTCCGCGGTTCAATTCCGCGCGAGACTATTCGTAAAATATTCAGAATAGGGGGATTAGCTCAGCTGGATAGAGCGCCTGTTTTGCACGCAGGAGGCCATCGGTTCGACTCCGATATTCTCCATTCGAAATGTTCTTTGACATATTAATAAATATACAATAGTGAGGAAATAAGAGTATATAAAAGCAAAAGAAGAGCGTATGGTGAATGCCTTGGCTCTGAGAGACGATGAAGGACGTGATAAGCTGCGATAAGCTGCGGGGATTGGCACATACGAATTAATCCGCAGATTTCCGAATGGGGAAACCCATCATATATTAAATATGATATTATCTATTTTAATAGATAAAGTGAACCTAGAGAACTGAAACATCTAAGTATCTAGAGGAAAATAAAATAATTTAATGATTCCGTTAGTAGCGGCGAGCGAAAATGGAACAGCCTAAACCATTATAGTCTAGGCTTTAGTGGGGTTGTAGGACTACATTTTTTTATGGAATATTTTCTTATAACAAAA